>JAEETX010000070.1 GCA_016286665.1 Oscillospiraceae bacterium | reverse complement strand
CCGGCCATGACCGTGGCGGACGCCGTGTGCCGCCTGGTGCCCGGCGTGCTGGCGGACGCCAGCTGCTTCAAGGACGAGAGCCACTACAGCGGCCTGCTGGAATATCCTCAGTATTCCCGGCCGGAAAACTGGCACGATATGCACGTGCCCCCGGTGCTCCTCTCCGGCAATCACGGGGCCATCGCCCGCTGGCAGCGCAAGGAGGCCCTGCGCAGGACCCTGCTTCGGCGGCCCGACATGCTGGAAAGCTTCCGGCCCACGAAGCTGGACCGCCAGCTGCTGGAGGAGATCCGGGCAGAACAGGAAAAGGCTGAACAGGCATAACGTGATATGGGAAAAGCCATCGGGCAGAGGGACGCCGTTTCCTCTGCCTGCGTTTTTAACGGAACGCTTATGCGCTGGGTGCGCCCGCTGCAGCGCTGCCGTCCCCTGGGGATCGGTGCGCGCGAGGGGTAGCAGGCGCGTCCCAGCGTTGGGGCCCTCGCGCCCGGAATGGGGACCCACCGCGGAGCGGTGGGCGTGCGGTGAAGGTGGCAGACGCCGTCTCACGCAAGGCGGCTGACGGATGAGGGAACCTTCGCACCTGCCGCGCGTCCGGCGGAAGATCATCGGAAACACCTGCCGGAATGGATTTCTTTTCATTCCGGCTCCGTTTTTGCCGGAAAGGATTGCAATGGAGGTTCCCATCGTTTATAATTATGAAATTCCATCGCGGGAGGTCTTCCGTTTTGCAGCAAAAAACCATCATCAAAGATCTGACCACCGGCAGCCCCGTCAAGCAGCTGCTGACCTTTGCCCTTCCCTTCATCTTCGCCAATCTCCTGCAGCAGGTCTACAACATGGCGGACATGGTCATCATCGGCCAGTATGTGGGTTCCGCCGGGCTGGCCGCCGCTTCCAACAGCGGCGAGCTGGCGATGTTCTTCCTCTTTATCGGCATGGGCTTCGCCAATGCCGGGCAGGTCATCATCTCCCAGCACATCGGCGCGGGGAACCGGGGTAAGCTCCAAAGCACCATCGGCACCCTGTTCACCTTCGGCTTCATCATGGCCGCCTGCTGCACGGTGCTCTCCCTGGCGCTCTGCGACCGGGCGCTGCGGCTGGTGAACATCCCCGAGGCAGCCATGAAATATGCCCACGATTATGCCTTCACCTATTTCTGCGGCATGATCCCCGTCTTCGGCTACAACATGGTCTCCTCCATTCTTCGGGGCATGGGGGACAGCAAGCACCCCTTCGTCTTCATCGCCATCTCCGCCGTGCTGAACATCGGCCTGGATCTGCTGTTCGTGGGCGTGTTCCATATGGAGTGCTTCGGCGCTGCCCTGGCGACGGTCATCAGCCAGTCTGTCTCCTTCGTCGTCTCCATGATCTTCCTCTATCGGCACAGGGATTCCTTCGGCTTCGACTTCCGGCCGCAGAGCTTCCGCATCAACCGGCAGGCCCTCAAGCCCATCGTCCGCCTGGGCCTTCCCATTTCCATTCAGAGCATCGCCATTTCCGGCAGCATGCTCTATATCAATTCCTGCATCAACAGTCTGGGCATCGTCGCCGCCGCGGCCACCGCCGTGGGCAACAAGATCACCCTGATTGCCACCATCTGCACCCAGGCCATGCAGGCGGCGGGCAATTCCCTGGTGGCGCAGAACTTCGGCGCGCGGAAATTCCGGCGGGTCTCCTCGACCCTGCTGAGCATCCTCTGCTTCTGCACCGTCTTCTGCCTCGCGCTGGGCGTGCTGCTGCTGATTTTCCCCAAGGCGATCTTCTCCGTCTTCGACCGGGACCCCGCCGTTCTGGCACTGGCCCCCCGCTATGCCATCTACTGCATCATCAACCTGCTGGGCTTCGCCACCCGCGCCGCTGGCTTCGCTCTGCTCAACGGCATCGGCTACGCTTCCCTCAGCTTCGCCGCCAGCGTGCTGGACGGGATCGCGGCGCGCATCGGCTTCTCCCTGCTGTTCGGCGAAGTGATGCACATGGGCATCGAAGGCTACTGGCTGGGCGGCGCCATCGCGGGCAACGTCATCGGCGTCGTCTGTTTCTTCTATTATCTCTCCGGCCGGTGGAAAAAGCGCCAGCTGGTGGTTTGATTCTCCCCCGCCCGGATTTCCGATTCATCTACAAAGGAGGAAGCGATGTTCTACAGCGTACTTTTCCCCACGGAGGAAAGCTCCCTGCTGCCCCGGAAAACGGAAGCGCCGGAGAGCTTCAAGGATCTGAATATCAACAAGATCCTGAAGCCGGTGCTCCAGGAGAACCCGGAGCTGGAGCTGGAGGAATTCTTCTACACGCCCCTACGGGATACGGCGGTCATCCGCTACCGCCAGGAGGTCATGAAGGAGCTCATGGACCCGGTGAAGCGCTCCGCCATTGAGGGCATGGTGGGGCAGATCATGTTCCTGCGCATGTTCATGGACGGGCTTCGCATGAAGCTCACCACCGACGGGAAGTTCACCGGAAAATACCTGGATATGGGCCACCTGCTGCAAAACGCCGCTCTTTTTGCCAACGTGGTCTCCGGCCTGGCCGCGGGCGTCAGCCGGATAGAGCTGCAGTCCGAGGGGCTGAAGGGCTTCGCCGCCTATATGGCCGAGTACAGCGCCTCCCAGCAGTTCAAGGACATGCAGGCGTGGGCGAAGAAGCTGCGCGACAGCTTTGACAAGCTGCGCTACTGCCTGTATATCAAGGATAATCTGGTGCGCGTCATGCCCTATGAGGGGCAGGAGAACTATGCCGACCGGGTGGGCGAGCTCTTTGACCGCTTCCGCCAGGGCGACGTGATGGACTACCGCCGGAAGCTGAAGCAGGACCCGGTTTCCGAGATTCTGGAGAACAAGATCCTGGAGCTGCTGGCCCACTATCACCCGGAGGAATTCAAGGACCTGACGGAATTCTGCAAGGCCTACCTTCATTTCGACGACGACACCCTCATGCGCTTTGCCCGCGAGGTGCAGTTCTATTTCCACTGGCTGGATTTCCTGGAGCCGCTGAAGCAAGCGGGGCTCCCCTTCTGCTTCCCCGTCATCCACGAAAAGCTGGATGATGTGAAGGCGCTGGACTGCTTCGACCTGGCCCTTGCCCTGGATAAGCCGGATAAAATCGTCACCAACTCCTTCTCTCTCACCGCGCCGGAGCAGATTCTGATCGTCTCCGGCCCCAACCAGGGCGGCAAGACCACCTTTGCCCGCTCCTTCGGGCAGATCCACTTCCTCACGTCCCTGGGCCTCATGGTCCCCGGCCGGGAGGCGGACGTTTTCCTCTGCGACCAGGTGCTGACCCATTTTGAACGGGAGGAGGACCTGACGAACCTCAGCGGCAAGCTGCAGGACGACCTGGTGCGCCTCCACGCCATTCTGGAGGCGGCCACGGACCGGACGGTCGTCATCATCAACGAAATCTTCGCCTCCACCACCCTCAAGGACGCGCTGCAGCTGGGGGCTCACATGCTGGACGCCCTGGTGGAAAAGGGCGCGCCCTGCATGGTGGTCACCTTCCTGGAGGAGCTGGTGGACTACGGGCCCCAGACCGTCAGCATGGTGACCACGGTGACGAACGACGAGAAGCACCGCCGCACCTTCCGCCTCGTGCGCAAGGCCCCCGACGGGCAGGCCTTCGCCATGCAGATCGCCGCGGAGCACGGGCTCACCTTTGAGCAGCTGGAAAGGAGGCTGAAAGCATGAAGGTCCATCTCATGCTCCCCGAAGGCGCGGAGAAGCCGGCAAATCTGCTGGTGCTCGCCAGGGACGCCCTCAAGGCCGACCTGGAGCTGAACACGATCCTGGACAACGTCTCCAAGGGAGATAAGTTCATCCGCACCGCCTGGCTCACCGCCCTCTTTGCCCCCCTGCAGGACCGGGCGCTGCTGGATTACCGCCACGAGGTGCTGGCGGACGCCGTCGCCCATCCCGATGTGGTGCGCGCGTTATACGACCTCTGCCTG
Organism: Oscillospiraceae bacterium; assembly: GCA_016286665.1. GTDB lineage: Bacteria > Bacillota > Clostridia > Oscillospirales > Oscillospiraceae > UBA1774. Next base: position 11,406 of record JAEETX010000070.1, on the reverse strand, counting down.
GAGGCGGAAAAGCGGCGCAAGGGCACCGCCCACTGGATGACGAACTATTATCTCTCCTCCACCTATTCCGGGGCCATCGAATATCTGATCAATTTCACGGAGACCCTGCAGAAGCTCCGCCAGCAGGCGGAGGCCAACCTTTCCGGATTCCGCTCCGCAGGCTTCACGGACCTGTTCCGCACCCTGCAGGAGGAGCTGCCCGACAGCTATCTGAACAAGGTGCGCAGTCAGCTGACGGAGCTGAACAACCAGGACGGCTACCTGGTCAGCGCCCGCCTGGGGGATTATCTCCAGGGGGTGGACTATGTGCTGCACCGCCGGGAGAAAAAGCTCCTCAATCTGGATTTCCTCAAGGCGCAGACCTATAAGCTGACGGAAAAGGACATGGCCGCCGAGGATATCGTTGCCCGGCAGGACCGGGCCATCAACGAGGTGACCAACGCTCTTGCCCAGTCCGCGGAGCACCTCAGCTCCTTCTTCGACGCCCTGCGCACGGAGCTGGGCTTTTATGTGGGCTGCCTGAACTTCATGGAGCTGATGAAGGGCTACGGACTGCCCACCTGCGTGCCCACGCTCACGGAAAAGGACGGGGATTCCCGCAGCTGGAGCAATATGTACGACGTCGCCCTGGTGTTCACAAAGAAGAGCGCCGTGGGAGGCAACGACCTCAAGGCGGAGCACAAGATGCTCTATCTCATCACCGGCGCGAACCAGGGCGGCAAATCCACCTTCCTGCGCAGCCTGGGACAGGCCCAGCTCATGGCCCAGTGCGGCATGCCCGTGGCCGCGAAGGAATTCACCGCGCCTATGCGGGGCAGCATCTACACCCACTTCAAAAAGGAAGAGGACCGCTATATGAAAAGCGGCAAGCTGGACGAGGAGCTGGAGCGCATGAGCCGCATCGCCAACTACATCCGCCCCGGCGATATGCTCATCCTCAACGAGGCCTTTGCCGCCACCAACGAGCGCGAGGGCAGCGAGATCGCCCGCCAGGTCACGGAGGCGCTCATTCAGAACAAGGTGGAGGTCTTCTCCGTCAGCCACCTCCACGCCTATTCCACGGCCTTCAAGGGCCGGGCGGAGGTGCAGTATCTCCGCGCCGAGCGGCTGGACGACGGGCGGCGCACCTTCCACATCCTCCCCGGCGAGCCCCTGGAGACCGCCTTCGGCGAGGACCTGTACAAAAAGATCTTCAAGAAATAAGCAGCGGCTATATGATCGCCCCGTTCCGGTTCGGAACGGGGCGATACCGTTTTCAGGTCTCCCAGAGTTCGCGGCACGGCAGCCGCGAACACGATCGGGATCATTTTTGTCCGGAATGCATTTTCGGGCAAAATTCCCTTGCAGAGCGACTGTGCGAGCAAAGCGAGTGCGGGTAGCGGAGCGCAAGCTTTTCAAATCACGACCCGGCGAAGCGGTTGTGATTTGAGACGTTATTCCTTGTATTCCTCGAATTTGTCCGGGCCGACGCTGCAAACGGGGCACTCCGCGGGGGGCTCGGGGCCCTCGTGGATGTAGCCGCAGACGGTGCAGATCCACTTCTTCGGCGCGGCGGGGCTTTCCTCCGCCTCGATGCGCTCGAAATCCTCCGGGCCGTGGTGGCAGAGGGGGCATTCAAAATCCGCGGGCAGCGCGTCGCCCTCATAAATATAGCCGCAGACCTTGCAGCGCCAGCCGCTGACCTTCTTTTTCGCCGGAGCGCTCTTGACCTTGGCCTGATAATAGGCATAGGTCATGGGCTCCTTGTCGCTGAAGGTGATGGCGTCCTCCGGCTCGGCGATAAAGAGGGTATGGCTGCCCAGGTCGGTGGAGGAAACCACCTTGCAGGCGAAGACCGCCGCGGCGTCGGGCAGATAGCGGATATCGTTGGCCATCAGGGGCATTTCCTCGTCCCCGGCGAACTTGTCCACGTCCCGGCCGGACTGCATGCCGAAGCGCTGGAAAAACGCGAAGGGCGTGTCCTCCGTCAGCACGGAGATGTTGAAGCGGCCTGTGTTCTTGATCATGTCGCAGGTATAGTTCTTGTTGATGACGCAGATGGAGATCAGCTTCGGTTCCGAAGCGCACTGGATGGCGGTGTTGATGATGCAGCCGTTTTCCTTGTCCCCTTCCCTGGCGGTCAGGAGATAGAGGCCATAGCTCAGTTTGTAGAATGCGGTTTTGTCCATATCGTTCCTCCGTTAAAATGGTGGGGTGTTCTCATGTCAGCCGAATCGCGCGTCCCGCAGGGGATGCGCCCAGTCCACGACGCCGCCCAGAGAGGCGGCCAGGGCGTCCGCTTCGGGGCGGAAGGATTCCAGCAGCGCGGCTTCCCGCTTCTTGGAGCGGCGGCCTTTGGAAAAATAGAGTTCCTTTGAAGCATAGGCGTCGCTGCTGACGGCATAGTCCTCCTCGTCCCGATGGGGGAAGAAATTCACCGCCGCTTCATAGCGGACGGTCCCCTCCTCCGACGTGGCGATGAGCATGACCTGCACGCCCCGGCGCTCCACGCCGCTAAATACGCACTGCCCGGCAAAATACTGATCGTAAACATTGATGACCTTCATGTTTCTGCCTCCCTGCGGCGGATATCCGCTTCCTTCCTGCGGCGCATGAAGCCGGGATTTCCCGCCGCGGTTCAAAGGATCCGGTTTTCCGGGATGTCGATGATCTCCAGCCGGTCCGGGGCTACCCGGCAGGGCAGATACAGCACCCGCACCCCGGCCGCTGCGGCGGCGTCCAGCGCTTCCCCAAAGGCGGGATGAGTCTCCCGGTTGGGCAGCACCCGGGTGACGCCCTCCGTCTGGATGACAAAAGCCAGGATGCTTTTCCAGCCGTTTCCGGCGGCGGACGCCAGCTCCCGCAGATGCTTCACGCCCCGCAGCGTCGGCGCATCGGGAAAATACCCCACGCCCGCCAGCTCCAGCGTGCAGCCCTTGACCTCCATCAAATACCGCGCCTCGCCCTTTTCCAGATAGAAATCGAAGCGGGAATCCCCGAAGGGATACTCCCGGCGGACCAGGTCCAGGCCCTGCCCGGCGAGCCACTCTGCCGCCGCGGCGTTGGGGGCCTGGCTGTCGATGTTGAACAGCTTCCGGTCGTCCTTATAGACGCCGACGAGATCGTAAGCGGTCTTTCTGCCCTGCCCCGCGCCCTCCGCCAGGACGACCCGGACGCCGCTCTTCAGCAGTTCCCGGCAGCGGCCCGTGTTCTTCACATGGACGGCGACGGTTTCCCCCTCCATGTCTACATGGGCGATGAAGCGGTTGGGACGGTCCAGGAAGACCGCCTCCCGGACCTTGGGATAGCGCATGCCGGCGCTCAACCCAGGCGGCAGAGCTCGCCGAATTCCTCCACTTCCTTCGCCAGGCCCTCCAGGCCGCTGCGCCAGAAGTTCACATCCGTCAGGTCGATGCCGGCCACCTTGCCCGCATCCTCCGCGGTCATGACCGCCGTGGCTTTCAGGAAGCTCTTGTATTTGGCGACGAAACCCGGCCCCTCTTTTTCATAGCAGGCATAGAGCCCGCGGGCCAGCATGCCGCCGAAGGCATAGGGCCAGTTGTAGAAGCTGAGGCCGCTGTAGTAGTGGCTCTTGCACAGCCACATATAGCTGTGGGGCTCCGCCCAGTCCAGACCGTCGCCATAGCCCTCCTTCTGGGCTTCCAGCATCATTTCGCAGAGCTCCGGCGGGAACATAAAGCTCTCGTCCCGGTTTTCAAAGACCATGGTCTCGAAGCGGTAGCGGGAATAGATGTCGCAGATGATCTGCAGGTCGCCGGAAAGCTGCTCGTGCATCAGGGCGCGGCGCTTTACCGGGTCGGAAGCACTGCGGATGGCGTCGTTCATCACCAGCACCTCGTTGAAGGTGGAGGCCGTCTCCGCCACGGGCATGGAATAATCCCGGTTCAGGGGGCGGTTGTCATAGAGGTTCAGGTTGTGGAACGCGTGGCCCAGCTCGTGGGCCAGGGTCACCACATCGTCGAAGCTGCCGGCGAAGTTCGTCAGGATGCGGCTGGCGCGGATGGGGAAGGCTTCGGCGCAGAAGGCACCGCCCACCTTGCCCTCTCTGGGGTAGAAGTCGATCCAGCCCTCGTCGAAGGCAGTGCGCACCATTTCCGTCAGCTCGCTGTCAAAGGAGGAAAAGCGCTCGATCAGGTAGCTGCGGGCGTCCTCCTTCGTGAACTTCTCCCCTTCCGCGTTCAGGGGCGCAAAGAGGTCGTACCAGGGCAGGCCGCCCTCGTGGCCCAGGAGCTTCGCCTTATGGCGATAGAAGGTCTGGAGGCGGGGCAGGTATTCCCGCATGGCGGTCAGGAGCGCGTCCAGCGTGGCGGCGGTCATGTGGGACTCATACAGGGTCTTCGCCAGGGGGCTTTCAAAGCCGCGGAGACGGCAGTCGTTCAGCACCTCCAGCTTGATGCTGTTGAGGGAAAACGCCACCGCGTCCTTGATGCGCTCATAGCAGGCGAGCTCCGCGTGAAAGGCGTCCTTCCGCACGTCCGGGTCCGGGTCGTAGGCCAGGTTGCGCACGTCGGAGAGGGTGATGGTCTCTCCCCGGTACTGTACCGGCACGGTGCTAGTCAGATAGCTCTGCAGGTTGCTCCAGGCGTCGGAGCCGGTGTTCTCGTAGAGGGAGATGATCTCCTCGCACCTGGGGTCCAGCAGATACTTCGAAGCGTCCTTGGTGCTGCGCAGTAGGAACGCATAGTCCGTCAGCATGGGGTCGGCGGCGATCAGCTCCTCCAGATTCTCAAGACCGGCGATATACTGATCGATCCGCGTCTCCGGCGCTGCCGTGCGGCTGAGCTTGGCGCTGAGCTGGTCCATGAGAGAGCTGGCCTTTGCGTCGGTGGTGCAGGCGGACTGCCGGAGGCTCACATACAGCATCAGCTTGCCGATCAGCTCCGTCAGCTGCTCCCGGGTTTTCAGCAGACGCGGCAGTACTTCCTTCGGCTCCCCGCTCAGATCCCGGCTCTGCTCATCCAGTTTTTGGATGAGGCTGTCCATTTCCGCCGTATCCGCGGCAAAGCGGGGATCGTCATAGTCCGTGTACAGCTCCGCAAGGGACCATTCGCCCTTCGCGGTTTTTTCCTTATCCATAGTTCCTCCCAAATCCGCGGCGGCGTCTTCCGCCGCAGTTATCGTGATTTTGCCGCCAGTTCGATGAACCAGCGGAAGATCGCCCCGCCGTCCACCGTGTCGGCGCGGGCATGGCGGAGGCACATGCGTTCCGGATGCCACTGCACGCTGCAGACGGGCAGACGTTTGTGGCGGCAGGCTTCGACGACTCCGTCCTCCGCCCACTGAACTGCCTCCAGCTCCGGCGCGAGACGACCGACGCCCTGGTGGTGCGCGCTGTTGACGGTGAAGCGCTCCCCATAGAGCTCCGCCGGGAAGGAACCCGGCAAAGCCCTTGTCTCATGGGCGCTGTCCCCGGCCTTGGATGGCATGTGCTTCTCCGCGCCCGGCAGGTGCTGCAGGAGGCTGCCGCCGAAGCAGACATTGAGGACCTGGTGGCCCCGGCAGATGCCCAGGATGGGCTTCCCCGCCCGGACGTAGGCTTCGATCAGGCGCATTTCCGCCTCGTCGCGGGCCGTATCCACGCCGAAACAGGCGGTGTTTTCCTCCCCGTAGCGCGCCGGGTCCACGTCCCCGCCGCCGGCGAGAAGGAGCGCGTCGTGGGTTTCCGGCGCGGGCTCCGGCAGATAGGCTGCCGTTGGGACGCCGCCGAAGGCCTCCACCGCCGAGGCATAATTGCTTACCAGCTCCGGCCCCAGAGAAATCTGTATCTTAGGCTTCATCCCCGGCTTCCGGCGTCTCCGTTTTTCTCTCCGGCGAGGCGAGCGCATCCGCCGCAGCGTCGACGGCCGCTTCCACGGTCTCCGCCGCTTTTTCCATGATCTCCGACGCCGTCTCCGCCGCCTCCTGCGTCACGTCCTGCAGGGAGTCCAGCGCGTCTTCCGGAAGGGTGATCTCCATTTCAGGCTCCGCCGCGCCGTCCGCTTCCTCCGTCTCGTCGTTATGCCAGCGATAGCCGGTCTGCACCTTGAAGTGACCGGGCTCATCGGTTTTGGTGATGAGGATGCCTTTTTTCGGGAAGCCGAACCAAAGCTTTGTATAACCGGGGTCCTTCGCCCATTTGCGGAACTGGAGAACGCCCGCTCCCACAGCAGAGAGCGCCGCGGCGCCCGCCGCCGCCAGCGCGATCTTTGCGGCCTTGCCGCCGATTGACTTTGCCATTTTTCTTTTTCCCTCCATGATATTTTGAAATCAGTATATCACGCCTATTGTCAATCCGCAAACCCATATGGTATCATTTATAAAAAAAGCTTGGAGGCGATCCTATGGACAGACCCCGTTTCTCGGAAGAACAGATGGCGATTTTCAAACGTATGGTGACGCCCACGGTCTTTGACCCCGGCCCCATCCGGCGCAAATTCCTGGACGTGCCCTACGGCACGCTGCCGGAACAAAAGCTGGACGTCTACCTTCCCGACGAGGGCGACGGGCCCTTCCCTCTCATCATCTATGTCCACGGCGGCGGCTGGAGCATGGGCACCAAGCGGGAAGGCGCTCTCCCCTGCATCATCGACGCCATCAAATACGGCTACGCCGTCATTTCCGTGGACTACCGGCTGGCCCCCGGCGTCAAGTTCCCCGAATTCCTCTTTGACGTGAAGACCGCCGTCCGCTGGGCGCGGGCCAATGCGAAAGAATACCGCTTCGACCCGGACTACTTCGGCATGGTGGGCGACAGCGCGGGCGGGCACCTGACCCTCATGGTGGGCTTCACCGCCGGCCACCCGGAATATGAGGGCGAGCAGTATGGCTGGGCGGGCGTCAGCAGCGCCGTTCAGGCCATCATCGACATGTACGGTCCCAGCATTCTGGACGCGGACAGGGACGCTTTCCTCAAGGAGAGTGGCGTTCCCGCCATGAACTTCGGCGCGCCGCCTCCCAAGGACGGCTCCGCTCCCGCCTCCGGCATGGGCGCGGCCTTTACCTCGGATATGAACATGCTGCACCTCATCAGCCCCATCCAGTATGTACACAAGGACATCCCCCCCACCATGATCCAGCAGGGGGAAAAGGACCCCATCGTCCCCATGCAGAACAGCACGATCCTGGCGGAGAAGATCCGGAAGGTCTGCGGCCCCGACCGCGTGGACCTGCGCCTTTATCCGGAGCGCACCCACTCCGACGGGGCCTTCATGGGCACGGAGAACTGCATGGAAGTCCTGCCCTTCTTCGATAAGTATCTGAAGTAGAGCAAAAACGGAGGCCTCCCCAAGAGACTGCGGATGGATGCTCTCTCAGAACAAACAGCAACCCACTATAACGCTTTGACGCAAGCCGAAGTATCATAGTGGGTTATGCTCTTTCAGCTCGGATGGACTGTGCTGAAAACCGACCATATTATACGTTGATTCTATTCTCAGGCAATGATGCGAAGTTTAAAGCGCCGTTCCTTTTGTCGGGATTCTATACAGGTTCATATCATTGCCCTCCAGTTCCAGAAGGGCTTTCTTTCGCCGGATTCCACCGCCGTAACCGGTCAGGCTCCCGTCAGCACCGACCACACGATGGCAAGGCACGATGATGCAGATCGGATTATGACCGACCGCGCCGCCAACTGCCTGTGCCGACATTCTTTCGAGTCCGCGCTCCTTTGCCAGTTTGTCGGCAATCCAACCGTAGGTCACCGTCTTCCCGTAAGGGATCTCGCACAGGATCTCTCCGACGCGATTGCGGAAATCGGAGCCTGTCAAATGGATTCGAGGAAAAAACCCGGGATCACGGCCCGAAAAGTAAATATCCAGCCATTCTTTCGTCTGATCAAAATAGTCCGTTTCCCATCGATGGGCATCTTTTTTCAGTCCAAGCCCCATATACCTGCTGCCTTCCGTGAACCAAAGCCCCGTTAATCCCTGTTCGTCCCCGGCAAGCAGAATGTGTCCTAAAGGGGATTCATAATCATTTGTGTAAATCATTTTTCGTCCTCCCGTTCTTACAGGTTTTTCAGAACCAGCGAAATGCCTGACAGGATCAATCAAACGGCGGCAATCCTGCGGACATTGTTTTCCTTCTTTAACGATGGTTTTGTGGATTTCAAATCTGAGTCTTTCAGGTGGATCAAATGATCAATTGTGATTGGTGCAACCTGTCGGATGAAGCTCGACGGTTTCAGCTGTACGAAAGCAAATCATGGTCTGTTTTTCTTTCCGATGAGCAGGATTATATCGGACGCTGTATCCTGGTTTTGAAGCGCCATTGCCATTCCTTGTCAGAGCTGACAACAGATGAATGGGATGAGCTTCGCGATCTGATCGGCAAGGTCGAGGCATGCCTGAAGGCGGTTTTAGGCGCGGCTCTGTGCAATTGGAGTTGTCTGATGAACAGCTTCTATAAAGAGCAGGCGCCCGATCCCCATCTTCATATACATGTAAGGCCAAGATATGATAAGCCCGTGGCGCTCAACGGGAGCACGTATATCGATCGCGAGTTCGGTCATCATTATGCGTTGCATAAGCGTGCGGAAATACCGGTCAAGGATAAAGAAGAAGTGTTTCGCCAGCTGAAAGAATGGCTGAATCGGTAGCTTCCCGTTTGTCTCTGCCAAAAAAGAGCAGCTTTTCCACCCGGCATTGTTTGACGTTGCCTTTGATGCAACCGGGTAGGAAGCCGCCCATAGGTGGGGCGGCCTCCTGCCCTTGTCATCGGGAAGGATCCGGATGATCCGAATACCAACTCGGCACGACCCTTGTCATATCGGCGTACCATTCCAGTATCTCTTTCGCCTGGTCGAGGAATTTTCCGATCTCCTCCTCACCGAACGGGATCGCCCAGGGGATCGAAGACAGGGTGTTGCTGCTGATATACAGCGCCAGAAGACGCCAGAATTCCATTGGGACAGTTTTGTCAAAATAGCCGTCGACCATCCCGCAGGCGAAGGGCGGCGCTGCCTGTGCGCACCACACGATGCGGTTGAATTCCTCCCAGGGGTCTCCGTAATCGAAGCGGTCAAAATCGATGATCACCAGCTTCCCGCCCTCAATCATCATATTCCCGATATGATAATCCCCGTGCTGGAAGCACTGGGGGCGGCCGTGCAGCAGCGCGCGGTTCTGCGCCAGGTAATCCATAAACGCCTCCGCGCCCTCGAACTTGATCGGGCAATCCTCATAGCCTCTGATCTTGCGGTCGATCTTTGCGTTGAAACGGGTCTCCCAATCCGGCGCGCCATCGGGCGCGGGGATCGAATGGAGCCTTTTGAGGATCACGCCGGACTCAAAGCCCAAGGCGTATTGCTCCGATCCGGTCATAGCGGGTACGCAGTCTTCGGCGTTTTCCCCTTCCACCCAGCTTTGCAGCGTGTAAAATCCGTCTTCCGCTTCGCCGCATTCCAGGGGAACGCACATCGGCACGCCCAAAGCCCGCAGCCGCTTTTGCAGCTGAAACGACTTTTTCGCCCTTTCCGCCTTTTCCGGCGGCGTGATGCGAAGAAAGAATTTCCTGCCGTCCGCACCGACTGCGCAATACTTCTGGTCGCCGGACCAGCCTGCTGAGATCGGGGCCAGGGAAATGAACTTCATCTGCAAACGCACCTCGCTTTCTCTATTAAGGCAGCATCATGCCGCCTGAATACTGCAAAAACCCGCCGGGGGGTATTCCCCCGGCGGGTTTTGGTCCGAGTGACCGGATTCGAACCAATAGCCCGCAGCAGCGGGCTGCCGGGCGGCAGATTTGAATGCGCTTCGCGCAGACGGCCGCCGGCTCGAATCCAACGGCTTCAAAAATCAAAAATACGGGCTGTCCCTAAAGGGACGACCCGTATTTTGGTCCGAGTGACTGGATTCGAACCAGCGGCCTCTTGAACCCCATTCAAGCGCGATACCAAACTTCGCCACACCCGGATTTCCTGAACGCTCGGATATAGTAGCACACTTCCCGGAAGAATGCAAGCCTTTTTTGCAAGTTTTCGGAAAGAATCCGGATACGCCTCTCCCCCGCCGCAAACGGAGCCCCTGCCGCTCGGCAGGGGCTCCGTCGGTTTTTCTCAAGACGCCTTCACGACGTGCCGGAAACTCAGAAGCTGTGCTCGGCGCGGGAGATGACGTCGTTCTGCATGGCCTCGGTCATGTCCACGAAGTAGGCGCTGTAGCCCGCGATGCGCACCACCAGGTTGTGATACTGATCGGGGTGCTTTTGGGCGTCACGCAGGGTCTTGGCATCCACCACGTTGTACTGGACCTCCATGCCGCCGTCCTCGAAATAGGTCTTGGTCATATCCTCCAGCTTGTCGATGCCGGCGTTGGAGTTGAGGGAGGTGGGATGGATCTTCAGGTTCACCGCCATACCGTCCAGATACCGGGTGTGGTCGAAGCAGCAGGAGGAGAGGAAGACGGAGGTGGGCCCGTGGGTATCGCGGCCCTGGACGGGGCTCATGGCGTCGGCGATGGGGGTGCCCGCCTTGCGGCCGTCGGGGGTGGCCCAGGTGATCTCGCCCTGAGGCACATGGTCCGCAGCGCCGAACATGCCGCACTTGTAGACCTTGCAGCGCTCGTTGTTGAAGGCGCGGCTGATGCCGTAGTAGGTGTCCATGACGTATTTCTGCTCCACGTCCGCATAGGGATCGGCGTTGCCGTAGTGGGGCACCTCGTTGATGATGCGCTGCCGCAGGGGCTCGTAGCCCTCCCAGTTGGCAAGCAGGGCGTCCAGGAACTCCTTGCCGGAGACGATCTTCTTGTCGAAGACCATGTATTTCAGGGCCGTGAGGCTGTCGCCCACGGTGGCCATGCCGGTGGCGGTGCCGCCGTAAGAGTTGTACTTCGCGCCGCCCTCGGACACGTCCTTGCCGGATTCCATGCAGCCGATGGTGGAGATGGAAAGGTTCGGGAACGGGAACAGGCGGGCATATTCATGCTCGCAGTAGTTGTTCAGGGTGGCGATCCAGGTGAACATCCAGGTGGCGAGCTTTTCGTAGGCCGCCTTGACCTCGTCCAGGGACTTCATCTCATAGAGATAGCCGGAGCAGTATTCCTTGGGGGCCTGCTTGCCGTTCATGGGGTTGATGCCGTTGTTGATGGCCATGACCAGGACGATGGGCCAGTAGATGCCGTTGATGCCCATGGCGGAGCCGTTGGGGGCGGGATAGTCGTTGCCGGAGCCCACGATCTCCTGGCAGCCGATGAAGCTGTAGTCCCGGGCGTCCTCCAGGGTGAAGCCCAGCTCCCGCTGGATGCCGGCGATGATGACGTCGTCGTTCTGCAGCAGGGGCAGACCGCCCACGTTCATGCTGGTGGCGATGGCGCAGTCCCAGATCTCCTTGGGGGTATTCTTGTCGGTGCGGAGGGAGACGGTGGGCTCATGGAGCTTGAGGCGGGCGATGGATTCCAGCACCATGTAGCTGACGGGGTTCACCGCGCACTC
>JAEETX010000069.1 GCA_016286665.1 Oscillospiraceae bacterium | reverse complement strand
CCATCTGCGGCGCGGCGACCCCTGGTGGCGGCTGCTGGGCTGGCTGCTCCTCTGCCTCCATTGGTTCAATCCCCTCTGCTGGCTGGCCTTCCTGCTGGCCGGGCGGGATATGGAGCTGAGCTGCGACGAGGCGGTGCTCTCCCGCCGCGGAAAAGCCGGGGAATACAGCGAAAGCCTGCTCCGCATCGCGGAGAAGGGCCGTCCCCTGTCCCCGCTGCCCCTTGCCTTCGGAGAATTGGGGGTCCGGCAGCGGGTGAAAAACGCCCTGCGGTGGAAGCCCGCCAGGGGCTGGGCCTCCGCCATGCTGGCGCTTCTCTGCCTCCTGTTTTTCGCCGCCTGCGCCACCGACCCGAAGGTGCTGACCACGGCGAAAACGGAGCTGACCCTGAATTCCGACGGGACCGTGGGCCCCTTCCGCTGGGCTATGACCCCGGAGGAAGCGGCGGAAGCCTGGCCCGGTCTCAGCATCTATGAAAATGAAAAACACTCCTCCGCTTATGCGGAACTCCCGGACGTCAGCTTCTGCGGCCACCCGGCGAACGTCACCCTCTGCTTTCCCAAGCACGCCATGAAGAACAATCGGCAGCACTGGGACGAGAACGGTTACCCCGTGCTGGAAAGCATCCAGATCGTCCTCCAGGGGGAGATCAACCTGACGGATGAGCTGACGGCCATCTTGGGGGAGCGGGAGACGCGCAAGGTGGACGACCACCTGGGGCCGGAGCATGAATATGTGGATGGGAAGCCCCGGCCCTTATATTACGAACAGGAACTGCCGGAGGAGGACTGGTACTGGCATTCCGAAAGCGTGTTGTCGGACCTGGCGACCGTGGAGCAGCTCAAGCTCATGACGCCTCTGTGGCGCAACGAGCCGGACCAAAAGATCATGGAGATCTGGTGTTCCCTCTTCAACTGGGAGGTCCACATCTACGACGAGGATTATTACTACCGCGACCCGACGGAGGAGGAGCCCGTCACGGTGATCGCCTGCGAAGCCTACGGCTATGCCCGGCTGCGGTTCATCGAGTATCTGGAAAAAGAGAAGGAGGCCGGCGCATGAGCGAGCAAGCAAAAAACGTCGTCGCCCTGGTGGGCGTCCATGCCCTGGAGCGGGCCCTGGGGGAGGCCCCGGAAGAAACGGAGCTTTGTTCCGGCGCAAATATCCCCTTTTATCCCCGCCTGAGTGTCCGCGCCAATGCTCTGGCCGTCCGCATGATCCTGCCGGAAACGGAGCAGGCGCGGTTCTGGGAGCTGCTGAAGGTCGCGGGCCTGCGGCAGAGCGGCTGGAATGTGGGCAAGCTCAAGGGGAATCCGGGAGGTCAGCGCCTCTGGGGCCTGGTGCTGGGACTGATGAAGCGCGCCCCCGCCATCCTGGCCCTGGAGCCCATGTCCGGCATGGACGCGGGGGAACGCGCCAAGTTTGCGGACCTGCTCCGCTGGTGCGAGGACAAGGGGATACCCTTTTCCTACACGGCGGCGCGGCTCAAGGATGTGATGGACCTGGGGCTAACGCAGAAGCTGCGGCTGGCTGCCCCGGAGGGCTGGCTGGAAACGGACACCCATCAGATGGAGGCGGCTCTGGCTGCTGCAGCGGATAAGAGCTGGAACAAGCTGCAAGCGGAGTGGGAGGGGGAGAACCCATGAAAAAAGCCATCAGGCAGGAGCTTTTCGTGCTTTTCCGCCGCTGGCCGGCTCTGCTGCTCCTTCTGGCGGCCCTGGCCGGCAATTACGCCTTGGGCGGCGCCCGGGTCGTCGGTGCGGAACAGTATAACCGCCGGATCGACGCCAAGTGCTACAGGCTCATCAACGAAACCGAGTTTCAGCGGACCCTGGCTGCGGATCGGTATGCCATAAAATACACCCATCGCACAGAGGAAGATGTTTTGAGAAGATACGGGCTGGAAGACGCGGACATTCGGGAATTGGAGGATATCTTTCCGCTCCTGGCCGGGGCCCAGTATGTGCGCCTCCTCTGGTTCCTGGGCGGCCTCCTCTTTCTCTGCGCCGTGCTGCCCCCGGTGCTGATCCGCTATCCGCTGAATACCGGCGTCCCGGACCTGACGGCGGCGCTGACGGGCTCCCGGCGGAACGCCGCCCTGGGGATGATCGCCGTGTTTTTCCTGGCGGTTTTTGCCGTCAGCCTGCTCTCCACCCTCCTGCAGATCGGGGTTTACGCCGGAAGCATCGCTGCCCGGGCGGGCTTTCCCTATGTTCTTTATACGGTGCTGCTGCGCCTGCTCATGGATATGGCGGTGCTGTCCGTGCCCATGTATCTGGCGTTTTGCATCCGCAGCATCCCCGGACTCGTCATGGTGAATGCCGCTTACGGCGTCCTTTGCTACGCCCTGTGTGTTTGGGCTTCCCGTCTGGATGCCGTCGTTCCCGTGCCCGTTCCCGCTTTTCTTCACGGCCTCCGGCCCCTGTGGCAGCAGGGAGGGCAAGGGCTGTGGATTACCTTTGCCGCCCTCGTTTCCCTGGGTTGGATCGTCCTCTTTTCCGCCCTCTCCCTCCGCTGCTTTGTAAAAACGGGTGAGAACGGAAAAACGCGCCGTTAATAACGAAATCTGCCAAGAGGGACGGGGCTCCTGACAAAGGGAACCGAAAGGCTTTGTCAGGAGGACCGTTCCCTTTTTGCGCCCCAAAAACAGGGGAGCGCTTTTGATCGGCGGACAACCGATGCAAAAGCGCTCCGAAAATCCTGGATTCCGATCCTGTTCCCGTTGATCCGGCCTATTCGAACTGGCTGGCGTAGAGCCGGTAGTAGAAGCCCTTCTGGAGCATGAGGGTCTCATGGGTGCCCTGCTCCACCACGTCCCCGTGGTCCACCACCAGGATGTGGTCCGCGTTCCGGATGGTGGAGAGGCGGTGGGCGATGACGAAGCAGGTCCTGCCCGCCATGAGGGTACGGATGGCCTTCTGCACCTGCCGCTCCGTGCCCGTGTCCACGTTGCTGGTGGCCTCGTCCAGAATGAGCATGCTGGTATCGTAAAGCATGGCCCGGGCGATGGTGAGCAGCTGCTTCTGCCCCTTGGAGATGTTGCCGCCGTCCTCGCTGATGACGGTGCGGTAGCCCTGGGGCAGGCGCATGATATAGCCGTGGATGTGGGCGGCCTTGGCGGCGGCCACCACCTCCTCCATCGTCGCGTTCTCCTTGCCGTAGGCGATGTTCTCGAAGATGGTGCCCCGGAAGACCCAGGTATCCTGAAGCACCATGGCATAGGCCCGCCGGAGGGATTCCATGGTGTATTCCCGGTTGGGCCGCCCGTCCACGCAGATCACCCCGGAATCCGGGTCGTAGAAGCGCATGAGCAGGTTGATGATGGTGGTCTTGCCCGCCCCCGTGGGGCCCACGATGGCGATGGTCTGCCCCGGCCTGGCCTCCATATGCAGGCGGTGCAGCACGGTCTTTTCCGGCGTGTAGCCGAAGCTCACGTCCTTGGCCTCCACGTGGCCCCGGCAGCCCGTCAGCTCCGCGGCGCCGTAGAGGTCCTTCACCTCCTCCGGCTCGTCCAGCAGTCGGAACACCCGCTCCGAGGCAGCCAGGGCGGAGAAAATCTCATTGACGATGTTGGAAATCTCGTTGATGGGGCCGGAGAACTTCCGGGAGTAGAGGACAAAGGAGGAAATCTGCTCCAGGCCTACCACGCCCAGCATATAGAAGATCGCGCCTCCCATGCCGATGGCCGCCAGGCCCATATTGGAGATCATGTTGACGGTGGGGCCCATGCGCACCCCCATGCCGTCCGCATCCCGATAGGCCTCGGCGGCCTTGCGGTTCATGCGGCTGAAATCCTCGCACACCCGCTCCTCCTGGGCGTAGGCCAGAATGGTCTTCTGCCCGGTGAACATCTCCTCGGCAAAGCCGTTCAACTCCCCGTAGGCGGCGCTGCGCTTGGAATAGAGGGGCCGCGTCTTTTTCCCCATGTAGCGGGTGAAGACGATGGAGATGGGGATCGTCGCCACCATGCACAGCACCAGGGGAAGGGAGATGGCGCACATCATGACGAAGGAGCCCGCCACCGTCACCAGGGCGGTGAGGATCTGCACCACATCCGTCGCCAGAGAAGTGGAGACCACGTCGATATCGTAGCTCACACGGCTGATGATGTCCCCCGCCTGATGCCGGTCAAAGTAGCCCACGGGCAGGGTCATAAGCTTGTTGAAAACATCCCGCCGCATGTTCCGGGCCACCCGGCGGCCCACGCGCATCATGCCGATGCTTACCAGGAAGCTCATGACGTTGCCGCCGGCATAGCAGCCCAGCATCAGCAGGGCATAGCGCTTCACCAGGGCCATGTCCACGTTGCCCGGCCCCAGGCGGAAGCCCGCCTCCGCCGCGCCGATGGCCTTGCCCGCGAAGCGGGGGCCCAGCAGATTTCCGATATTGCTGAGAAAGGCGCAGAGGAGGAACAGCAGCACCAGGGCGCGATAGGTCAGCAGATAGCGGAGGATGCGTTTGAGCGCGCCCTTTGTGTCCTTCGGTTTCTCTTTTTTCCCGCCCCGGTCACCGGGTCCCGGCATCGCACTCGCCCCCTTTCACTGCATGTCCCCCATCTGGATCTGCCAGGTCTCCCGATACACCGGGCAGGATTCCATCAGCTCCTCGTGGGTGCCGAAGCCGATCATCTTGCCGTCGTCCATCACCAGGATGTGATGCATGCCCATGATGGAGCTGACGCGCTGGGCCACCATGATCAGGGTGACGTCCCCGTAGTGCTCGCGGATGGCCCTGCGCATGGCGGCGTCCGTCTTGTAGTCCAGGGCGCTGGAGCTGTCGTCCAGGATCAGCACCTCCGGCTTTCCCGCCAGGGCGCGGGCCACCAGCAGCCGCTGCTTCTGGCCGCCGGAGAGATTGGCCCCCTTGATGGCGGCGGCATAGTCCAGGCCCTGGGGCAGGGCGTCCACATATTCCAGGGCCATGGCGTCCCCCAGGGCGGCGCGGACCTCTCCGTCGTCGAGCCCCCGGCCGAAGTTCACGTTTTCCCGCAGCGTGTCCTGAAACACCATGTCGTTCTGGAAGCAGACGCCGAAGCGCGCGCGCAATTCGTCCCGGTCATAGCTGCGCACGTCCCGCCCCTCCAGGAAGACGCCCCCTTCTCCGGCGTCGTAGAAGCGCAGGAGCAGCTGGATGATGGTGGATTTGCCGCAGCCCGTGGGGCCGATGATCCCCAGGCTCTCCCCCTTTTCCAGGGTGAAGCTGATGCCGTCCAGGGCCTTTTCCCGGCGCTCCCCGGCGAAATCCCCCCTGTCGGAGGCGCGGCTGTCCTCCCCGTAGCGGAAGCCCACGTTTTCAAAGCGGAGGAAGCCCGGTCCGGCGGGGGAGAGGGCCTCCTCCGGGGCCAGGATGCGCTGGTCCGTGGGCGCCTTCAGGACCTCGTCGATGCGATTTGCGCTGGCGCTGGCCTTGCTCAGGGTCATGAAAATGCGGGTGAGGCCCATGACCCCCATGGCGATCATATTGAAATAGGTGAGGAAGGCCAGGATGACCCCCGGTTCCATGCGTCCGGCGTTCACCCGTCCGGCCCCCAGGAGCACCACCAGGGTGAGGCCCACGTTGAGGCAGAACTGGAGGAAGGGGCCGGGGATGGCCATGACCGTGCTGGCGGTGATGTCCGTATGGGTCATGTCCTCGTTGGCGGCGTCGAAGCGACGCTTCTCATAGTCCGCCTTGCTCAGGGCCTTCACTACCCGGATGCCGGTGATGTTTTCCCGCATGATGCGCACCAGGGCGTCCAACTTGCCCTGGACCCGGGTGTACATGGGGATGCCCTTGGCAGAGACCGCCAGCACGATCAGGATGAGCAGAGGCAGCATGATCACCAGGATCATGGCAAGGGAGGCGTCCATCAGCAGGGTCATGGCAACGCCGCCCAGGAGCATCATGGGGGCCCGGATGCACAGGGCCTGCAGCTGCTGCACCGAGGTCTGCACGTTGTAGCTGTCCGAGGTCATGCGGGAGATGAGGGAGGGCAGGCCGAAGGCGTCGAACTGATTGCCGCTGAGCTGATAGATTTTGCGGAACAGGGCCTGGCGCACGTCGTAGCTCACCCGGTGGGCGTTCTCGACGGCGCGGCGGTTGGAGACGACGTTGAGCGTCCGGGTGAGGAAGGCCGCCGCGAACATCATAAGGCCCCAGATGAGGACGGGCCGCAGCTGACCCAGGGGCACAACGACGTCGATGATGTGCTCCAGGATATAGGGGATGGAGAGCTCCGCAAACGTGCCCAGGAGCTTCAGGATCACCGCCAGGGCGATCGAGCGCCTGTAGACGCCCATGGAGCGGAAGATCAGTCTCACAGCCGTTCCTTTCCTTCCCTGTCCGCCCGGAGCATGGCGTGCCACACCTCGTCGCAGACGCCCCGGTTGTTCCGGCCCGCCTGCCGCCAGGTCCCCTCCAGACGCATCCCGGCCTTTTCCATGACCCGGCCGGACCTGGGATTCCGGGCGTCGTGGCAGGCTGCGACACGCTGCAGGCCCACCTCATCGAAGAGATAGTCCAGCACCGCCCCGAGGGCCTCGGGCATCAGCCCGCGGCCCCACCAGGCCCTGCCCAGGCAGTAGCCCAGCTCCGCGGCCCCGACGCTTTCGTTCAGCTTGACCGCGGCGATGGAGCCGACGGCCTCCCCCAGCTCCCGGAGCTCGATGGCCCATTGGAAATAGTCTCCCCCGGCGTATCGGGGACACCAGTCCGCCAGGAGCAGCCGGGTCGCCTCCACGCTTCCGTGGGGCGGCCAGGTGAGGAATTCCGTCACCGCCGGATCGGAGGCCCAGTTGCGGTACATCGCCTCTGCGTCCTCGGGGACAAAGGGCCGCAGGATCAGGCGCGGCGTCTCGATGCGCTTTGTGCCGGTTTTGTTCATGGGAGGCCTCCTCTGTGTTTATACAATAAGTATATCGTATGCAAGGGAAGAAATCAAGGCTAGCGGCGGGGGCTTGACAGGGCGGTGCGCGTTACCGTATGATGGAGGCGCATTTCTGGGCGAAGGAAAGGGGGCGTGGCCGATGGAAGCCGTGCGGGCCTTTCTGCGCGCCTTCACGCCCCGGCGGCGGATCGTCTATCTCCTGGGCACCCTGATCCTGGGCTGCGGCATCGCCATGAACACCAAGACCCAGCTGGGCATCGCGCCCATCCTCTCCGTTGCCTGGAACCTGAGCGAGCTCATCGGCGTCCCCTTCAGCCTCATGAGCTTTTTCTACTACTGCTTCCTGATCCTGCTGCAATTCCTGCTCCTGCGCCGGGAATTCGAGCCTATCCAGGTCTTTCAGCTGGTGGCCAGCTTCCTCACCAGCTTCTTCATCGGCGTTTTCGGCCGGTTCCTGCCCACGGCGGTCACGCCGCTGGGGCGGGGGGCCATGCTTCTGGGGGCCATTCTCCTGACGGGGACCGGCATCATCCTCACCGTGGGGGCGCGGTTCGTGCCCAATCCGGGGGACGGGATGGCCGCGGCCATCGCCCGGCGCACGGGGAAAAGCCTGGGCCTCAGCAAGAACATCCTGGATATTTCCAGCTTCCTCGCCGCCGCAGCCCTGGGCTTCCTCTTCCGGGGCAGACTCATGGGGGTGGGCGTCGGCACGGTGGTCACCATGCTCCTGACGGGGCGGGCGGTGGCCCTGCTGCAAAAGCCTCTGCTGCATCTGAGCGGGCTGGACAGAGAAGCGTGAATACGGAGTAGCCTTGCCGCCCGGCGGGATCATCCCGCCGGGCGGCAAACTGCGGACAAGGGGAAAGATCGGCGTTTTGGGCAGCGGCTCCGTCAGGGCAGGGGAAGCACGTCCTGCCCCGCATAGTGCCATACCCGGAAACCGGCCCTTTCCCCGGCGCGGGCATTGGCCTCCGCGTCGTCGATATACAGGCTGAGGGCCGGGTCGATGTCATAGCGCTCCACGAGGATGCGGTAGATATCTTCGTCGGGTTTGCAGACCTTTTCCCGGGAGGACACCACCTCCCCGTCCAGGGCCTGCAGCAGGGGGAAGGCGACCCTGGTGAAGGAAAAGGAGGGCTCGGCGTAGTTGGTGAGGGCATAGAGCCGCTTCCCCAGCTTTTTCAGCATGCCGATCTCCCGGTAGAGCGGCAGGGGCTCCATGGTTTCCGGGAAGCGGTACAGCGCCTCCAGCACCATCCCCTCCCCGCCGGGCACCCCGGCGGCCTCAGCGATCTCCGAAGCAATCTGCGCATTGGGCTTCCTTCCCAGGTCGAATTCGCTCCAGCGGTGCACCCGGCCGAACATGGCTTCCTTCAGGGCGTCCCGGTGCTTTTCCGGCAGCAGCTGCGCCACCGCCTCCGGCTCGAAGGTCAGCAGCACCTTTCCCACGTCAAAGACGATCGTCTGCGCGCTGAGCAGCCGTTCATCCATCTCCGTCGCCTCCTTCTCACAGGTCCAGGGCCGCGTGATAGGCCCGCCAGGTCGCCCCCCGGAGGATATCCGGCCGGAAGCAGTCGCCGATGACCTCCACGATGGGGGCGGCGCCGCGCAGCGCATCCACGGTTTCCCGGCGGGGGCGCAGGCCTGCGGCGCAGAGCACCGTGTCCGCGGGGAAGAAGTGTTTTTCCCCGTCTGCGGTGCAGCATACCCCTTCCGCCGTGATCTCCGTCGCCGTCATTCCGGTGCGCACGGCGGTATGCGCTGCCAGCTGTGCCAGCAGGGCGGGGCGATGGCGGGGATTCGCGTCGGCGGCTGCGGCGCTGCGCTGCTCCAGAATGGTGACTTCATGGCCCTGCTGCGCAAGATAAAGGCCGCTCTCGCAGCCCACCAGCCCGCCGCCGATCACGGCGACCCGCCGGCCGATCTCCCCCTCCCGCGTCTCCAGCTCCGTGCCGAAAACAACATTGGGCCCCTCCAGGCCGGGGATAGGGGGCCTGGCCGCCTCCGCCCCCACGGCGATGAAAAGCGCGTCCGGCTGAAATGCGCGCACGAAATCCGGCGTCACCTCACAGCCCAGGCGCACCTCCACCCCCGCCAGGGCCAGCTGCCGGGTCATGGTCTCGATGTATTTGGGGAAGGCCGCCTTGAAGGGCACCCGGCGCTCGCAGCGCAGGTTGCCGCCCAGGGCCTCCGATCTTTCGCAAAGGGTCACCCGATGGCCCCGCCGGGCCGCGGTGAGGGCAGCCTGCATGCCGCCGGGGCCGCCCCCGGCGACCAGGAGCCTTTTGGGGGAGGTGGGGGGCGAAGCGAATTTCGCCTCCGCCTCCCGCCCGATCTGGGGGTTGAGGGCGCAGATGCGGGTCTGGGTCAGCATCCGCTCGGCGTGGCAGGTGAAGCAGCGGATGCAGCGCAGGATCTCGTCCGTGCGGTTCTGGCGCACCTTTTTCGGCAGCTCCGGGTCCGCCAGCAGCGCCCGCGCCATGCACACCAGGTCCGCCTGGCCGGAAGCCAGGATGGCCTCCATCTGCTCCGGCTCGTTCAGCGCGCCCACCGTTGCCACGGGGAGGGAGACGTGTTTTTTGATTTCGGCGGCGTATTGCACATTGCAGCCGGGCTCGGAGAACATGCTGGGGTGGGTGACGTGAAAATCCGGCTCGCCCCCGGCGGAGACGTGGAGGATGTCCACCCATTTTTCCGCCGCCCGGGCAAAGGCCGCGGCGTCCGGCAGGGTGATGCCCCCCGGCGCGGTCTCCATGGCGGAGAAGCGCAGCTCGATGGGGAAGTCTTCCCCCACGGCGGCGCGCACGGCCTCCAGCACCTCCAGGGCGAAGCGGAAACGGCGCTCCCGGCTTCCCCCGTATTCGTCGGTCCGCCGGTTCGTCAGGGGGGAGAGAAACTGGTGGATGAGCCAGCCGTGCCCGGCGTGGACCATCAGCATGTCGAAGCCCGCCCGCTTCACCAGGGCCGCTCCTTTGGCAAAGGCGTCCACGGCCGCCCGTATCTGCCCGTTGTCCATGGCCTTCACCCGGGTGCCCGTGGGCAGGACCGCGTCGCTGGGGCCGCAGTGGACCCGCTCGTCCTTCGTCCGTTCCGAGGAGACCACGTCGAAATCCGAGAGCATCCCGGCGTGGTTCAGCTCGATGGAGGCCAGGGCTCCGTGGCGGCGGATGGCCCGGGCGCAGTTGGTGAGCCCCGCCAGCACGCCGGGGTTTTCCAGGTTGATGAGCCGCCCGTGGCTCTTGCCGTTTCGGTAATCCACGCAGGCCTCGCTCACCGTCACGATGGCGGCGCCGCCTCTGGCCCGGTTTTCATAAAAGGCGATGGCCCCCTCCGTAAGGCAGCCGTCCTCCGTGAGGTCGGGAAAGCCCATGGGGGCGGAGCACATGCGGCTGCGCAGGGTCAGCTTTCCCAGCCGGAGGGGGGCGCAGAGCAGGGGGTATTCAGGTTCATAGGGAGCGGACATGGGATCATCTTCCTTTCCGGGATTCTTTCGACAGCATACCATTTCCGCCCTTTCCCGTCAAACCCATCAGGAAACGCCGCCGAAGGAATTGACTTTTCCCCCTTTTGCATTTACTCTATACATATAAAATTATTATCACGAAGGAGGAACCGTCATGCAGAACTATTGGAACCGGCAGGATAACCCCGCTACCTTCGAGACTCTGGAGGAGGTGCGCAAGCATGCCGTCGCCGCCACCAGCAAGCTCCCCGCAAACGAGCGCTTTCCCCAGATCCTGAATCCCACGCTGGAGGATTTCCCCAAGGGCGTCGTCTATGTCTACCGTTCCCCCGATCTCTACGGCGGCGAGACCGGCGCGAGGAACAACACTTCCTTCATCGTCTTCCCCGACCAGCGCTTCGAGGCCAAGAAGGACGCCAAGGCCTACCTGAAAAAGCTGGGACTCCTGAAGCTCATCGACGAGGCCGTCGGTACGATCATCCTGATCCAGCCGGAGAAGGAGAACTACGGCGAGAGCGACCTGCAGAACTGCTATACCCTGGTGAACGCCCTGTTCAGCCAGAAGGCCTTTGTGGAGGTGGACGGGAAGCGCGCCGTGCCCGCGGAGGCCGAATACTGCGGCGGCTACGGGAAGACCTATCTATTCGGCGTGGGCAAGGGCGCGACCTTCATGAACAACTATGTGGCCCCTTCGCGGGATGAGCTCATCGGCCGGGCGGCAGGCTATTTTACCTACGGCGGCGAGATGTGCGACGAGGTCCGGGTCAGCCAGTATGTGCCCGCCTTTATGGTCAATCCCTGCGGCGTGGCCGTGCAGAAATTCCGCCGGGCGAACAAGACCAACGCCTATTCCTGCAGCGAGGGCGTCGAGCGCTTCTATAACCAGGCCGTGCCGCTGCGGCAGGTGCGTGTTGCCAGGGATGAAAAGGGCAGCGTGGCCTTCTGGATGGAGAAGGCCTTCCGCAGCATGTTCATCTTCCTCCAGCGCTCCAGCAATGTGATGACCAAATTCCTGGAGCCGAAGGTCACGAACGCCTATCAGGGCTATGTCCCCGCGCCCCCCATCGCCCGCTTTGCCCTCTCCCCCCGGAACCCCATCCTGAACGGCCGGGCCCTGGTGGGGGACCTGGAGGTCATCCTGCGCCACGACGCCGAGAAATTCAGCGATATCAAGAGCGACGCCAGCGCCATGCCCTTCGCCAGCCCCGGCGCTTATCTGGATTGTTGGTATGAGGTGCTGCCCCAGGCGGTGCTCCACAACACCGCGCCGGCGCACAGCGTGCCCCTGCTCCTGGCAAACCACGGCGGCGGCGACGATCACCTGATGTTCCTGGATGAGACCGGCCTGCTCCTCACCGCCGGCGAGCAGGGCTTCGCCATCGTGGCCCCCATGCACAGCGGCATCACCTTCATCGCCGGGGAAGCCTTCGCCCGCCTGGTGCAGCATATGCTGGACACCTATCCCGCCCTGGACCCGGAGCGGGTCTGGGTCACGGGCTATTCCATGGGCGGCATGGCCACCTACAACTGCATCGGTACCCATCCGGAGCTCTATGCCGCCGCCGCGCCCATGGCCATGCCCCTGCAGCAGCTGACGGACGAGACCAAAGCGCTCTACAAGAAGCTGGATATGCCCGCCATGCTCATCACCTCCACCTATGACTTCGCCGCCTGGGACACCCAGAACAACCACCTCAATGACGGCGGCAATTTCTTCCTGCAGAGCTACTGCGAATTCGACGGCATTGCCCCCGTGAAGGCCTTCGACTACGAGACCTATCCCGTCATTGGCCGGCCCTTCGATTCCTTCCAGCTGAAGACGATCAACGGGGAGTGGCGCAACGGGGAATGGCTCATCAACAACAAGGACGGCGTCCCCATGATCGGCCTGAACGTCACGGAATACCTCCAGCATTCCCTGTGGCCCGGCTACGGCGATATCGTCTATAACTTCGTCAAGCACTACCGCCGCTGCAAGGAGACCGGGGAGATCGTCTACACGGAATGATCCCGGAGCATACGATTCGGGGAGGCCCCCTGCGGGACCTCCCCGAAACCCTTTGAAGAAAGAAGGCGCGGAATGGATACTGCCTTTGCATGGAAAGACGAAAACCGGGCGCAGAGCGCCTGTCCGGGAGGTTTTATCGCATACTGCGGCCTGGACTGCGAAACGTGCGAAGCCCGGCTGGCGACGGTGAAGGACGATCCGGCGCTGCGGGCGAAGGCGGCGGCGGAGTGGTCGGAGCTGAACCGCGGGGAGATCACCCCGGAGATGAAGGACTGCGGCAGGCTCGGGGCGATCACGGGGAACAACCCCGACGCCCTCCGCCGGCTGGAAAAGGCGGGGCTGTGATTCATGAGGATCGTATTTGTACGCCACGGAGAGCCGGATTATGCGCATGACTGCTTGACGGAGCGGGGACGCCTCCAGGCGAAGCTGGCGGCAGACAGGCTGCGGGAGGAGGGGATCGAAGAGATCTGGTCCTCCCCTCTGGGCCGCGCGAAGGAGACGGCGGAGGCGGCCTCCGCCGCGCTGGACCTGCCGGTGAAGACCCTGGACTTCATGGAGGAAGTGACCTGGGGCAGCAGGGATGGTACGGAGCTGTTTGCCGGCGGCCATCCCTGGGCGATCGTTGACGAAATGGCGCGGCAGGGGATTGCTCTGAACCGGCCGGACTGGCGGGAGACGCCCTGGTTTCGGGTCAATCGGGTCGTGGACTGCGTGGATCGGGTCGAGGCGGGGATCGACGACTGGCTGGCGGGTTTCGGCTATGTCCGGGAAGGGACGCACTATCGCCATACCGTCGAGGAGCAGCGGCATAAAACCGTGGCAATCTTCAGTCACGGCGGCTCCTCCTGCGCCGCTATGGGGCATATCCTGGGCCTGCCCTTTCCCTATGCCATCGCCCTTCTCCACTTGGATTTCGCCGGGATCACCGTGGTGCGCCTGGACAGCCGGGCCGGGGTGGGCGCGCTCCCGCAGCTGAAATATGTAAACGACGCCGGTCACCTCCGGCGTGTCAGCGGGGACGGTTCCCGCTGACACATTACCGCATATATCAACAACCCATCGGAGGCGGCATTTCAGCCGACTCCGAAAAACTTATCCCCCGTATCCCAGCAGCACCGGCCCGAGCCCGTACACCGCGCTGGCCACGGTGCCGGAGACGATCACCGGAGAGCGCGATGGTGAACATCTTCCCATCGTCCCCGTAATGAGACCCTCTGCTTGAGTTAAGTAAAACACAAATATCTCGTAAATCGATGCCTGTCAGGAAAACAGGATGGCAATGTTGAGTTCGCCGCCCAATGCGGCGGCAATGCGTTCCAGAGTGGCTATTGAGGGATTGGCAGTACCCCGCTCGATTTTGGAGATGTCGGATTGATCGATTCCCGTCCGCTGTGCCAGTTCCTTCTGTGTCAATCCTGCCATGGCTCTGGCAGCGGCGACAGCATGAGCGGCCTCCGGATGCAGTGAGATCTTTTCCGTCCGCACCGTCTTGCCGTCTTCATATATCGTTTCGGTCTCAATGTCCAGTTCATCCGTCCAAATGATCCCATAGGCCCCCATCAATCGCCCGGAGAGAAAGAGCGCCCGATCCTCCAGGGCTTTCAACTGGGGGTATTTGGGGAACAGTGTGCGCATATCATATTGTTTGACTATTCCATCCTGGAAAGTCACGCATAGTGCCGTTCCCTCCAGAAATTGCAGGTCGATTGCTTTGTGGAACACGGGGATTCACCTCCTTGTCCGTTTTTGCCGGGTATTATTTGAGCGGCGGCAGCTTGATATACTTCTCCGTTTCCCACATTTCCAAGAGTTCATTCTGATACTGCATAATGAATTCTTTTACCAGGGCTTGTGCTTTGGGTGGAAACTCCCCCTCCATCAGTTCCCCGGTGGAAACCAGAAACGGCGCGTCAAAATCCTGCGTGATCGCGTGGATATGCGGCGGATTATGCTCCTTGTTGCGAAGGTACATAACAATGATGATACCATAGAAATAGCTGATGGTCGGCATGGTGCACTACCTCTCTTTCACTGCAAGTATAGGGGATATATCCCCTGATGTCAAGATAGAACGGCAATGCGCCCGTTGACAAATTGAACTTTGCCGTGATATCTTTTGCGTGAAAGGAGGACCCTGTGCAAGGAACGATATCGCCAGTTATGAACGAACCAAGAAGACATAGGAACCGCCGCAAAATGCGCGCGATTCGGTGTGTTTTTCTTGGCTTTTTCTTTTTGCTTCTCTCCTTGCACTTCCCGTAAACGGGATTTGATTCAAAACCCTTGCAATCAAAACTGATTTACGGAGGTTCTTATGAACAATAGAGAATATACTATTTTGCATGCAAATCCGGAGCAGCGCGACCGAATCATTAGCCTTTTCAAATTAAACGAAAAGAAAAAGCGTGAAAAGGTAATTATCTATATTGCTGAAGATTCTCATAGCACGCCACTCGGAAGAATTGTTGTTATTGAAAGAGAAGTTCCTTCGCCTCTGGGTGGAAAGTGCTGGTATGTTTATGATTTGTTTGTCAGCCCGGCGCACAGGAGAAACGGGATCGCAGCCACACTGGTCGCAAAAACCATGGAAGAAGCCGAAAGAGCGGGCGTTCTGTTTATTTACGGTTCCGCAAATGCTACGGTTGAAGCAAGTTGCTTCTGGATGAAACAAGGGTTTTCTATGAACGCATACGGCAGGAAGCAAAATGATCCGGCTATGCCCCTTTTCTATGGGAATTACTTTCATATGTTCAGCCGCTGCATTACGAGAAAACCACTGCCGGCTCATCAGCGAAATGACTCTGTTAGGAAGCTTTCAAATGCGGAAATCGTCCAGTTGATTGGCGATTATCTGACGGACCCAGAAAAGAAAGCGTCTTATATGAGCAGAGCTGATACGCTTTCTGCGTTTGCCTTTTGCGGGAGGCGTGGGGAGATCATAGGAGCGATCATCGCGTGTCCGGACAGTATGCAGGCACCACTGGAAAGCATCCGGTTGTTCATTGAAGTGTTTGTAAAAGAGGAGCATAGAACACAAGGAATCGGGAAAGCGCTTGTATGCGAGGTTTATCGCCTTGCAAAAGAGAGCGGAGCGATTCAATTAACAA
>JAEETX010000068.1 GCA_016286665.1 Oscillospiraceae bacterium | reverse complement strand
TCATGGCGAATAGGGTGGCACCTGCCTTTCGGTTTTGTCTCGTCAACTCAACCTTAATACAGGCCACTTCTATTCGCCACTCTTTTTTCACTTACTGTCACACATCATCGTAACACCTACACACTGTGAAACCGTCAAATTGGCCCACGGCCTTGACATTTAGATATAAGAGTGCTACCATTTATACAAATAAGGTCTTCGGAGGTGTGCGATGATGAAGAAAAAGTTTTTAGCTGTTTTCCTTTCGTTTATTTTTACCCTTATGTTAATTCCAAATTTTGCATCAGCTGCTGGTACCACCACGACAATCAGTTCTTTTTCTTCTGCGACGGTATTAACATATACACAATATGATCTTCTCCGTACTGGTCAGATTTCCGCAGTTAAAAAGAATGGTATATGGTATTACCAGTTCAAAAAGAATAACGATACTCTTCTCGTTAACACAACTGCTTTTTCTTCCTCTGTTGGTAACAATTACAAGAGCGTTAACGATTCTTTGACAAAAGGTATTATGAGGACTGACGGAGTCGCCCAAAAGTGTTCTTATGCCTATAAAGCAAGAACTTCAACCACAAGCAGAAGAGTCAACGGGCGTCAAGTCAATGGGTTACCAACCTGGACCACGACAAATACTTATGAGACTTATATTTCGTGGTTGACGATTATCGGAAATAGGGTTGGCACAGAAATTGACCTCGAGTGTAAAAAGAACGGTCATGTAGAATTTACATTTAGCGACAAAGTTGAGGATCCGGTTTCTTTCAAATTAGGGTATGCTACACCTACCACATCAAGAGAATATATGTCTGCACTTAAACGCAATACGACGAACGGTGTCAGCACCAAGATGGTTCCAACGTTCGAACTAGATATAACAAAGCCTGGAACAAACTGTGTAAAACTTAACAGTTGTATGTATCGAGGAAAAGGAATAGCAGACACAAAGACCCCTATTACAGATTATATTGATGTTGCGCTTGCTACAGGGGCAGTAGTTAAGGATCTTTATACTGGGAGTCTTTCTTTCAAGAATCTTTATAAATTATATTCGCAAATTTCTGGTAAAATGATAAAAAGCAGCAATGAATACACATCAAATCAGAAAACGTATCTTTCTTGGAACAAAAAATACACGATGAAAGCGCGGTTCGAATCTCCAATATCGTTAAAAGTCAGTAATGATTATTTCAGGTCAGAAGTAAGACTGAGTGCAAAACCATCCGTTTCTGGAACTAAAACGCAGATGAAAGTCATTTTCTCTGTGTCTCCAAAGAATTGATTGAGCTTATAATATGGTATATAATACTCCCAATGCTCTATCGAAATTGTAGGGAGTAGAGCTTACGTTTCAATATTGTCTTTTATTTGCATGTCTCGGGGAAGCGAGTATTTTAATCGTTTCCCCGAGATTACATATTGTCTAGCAGTAGTACTTTAGCAGCAGTTCTGACTTGACCTTACCCCCTTTGCCCCCCCAATCGAAAAACCGGTTTACAAACGCGGCGCGGTCAGGTATAATACAGCTCGTTATCAAGCGAAAGACGCGCACGCACGCCGCATCGCGGCGCTTCACCCCGTGCGGAATGAGGTGCACACCATGTCCGAAAGCTTTCCCCAGATCCTCTGCCGCCTCCGGAAGGAGCGGCGGCTGAACCAGCGCACGGCGGCGGCCGCGCTGCATATCTCCCAAGCCCTGCTGAGCCATTACGAAAACGGACTGCGGGAACCCGGGCTCAGCTTCGTGGACGCGGCCTGCCGCTACTACGGCGTTTCGGCGGACTATCTGCTGGGGCGCAGCACGGTGCGCACCAGCTTCGCGGAGGACGGACCCTCCGACGCCCTGCACCGGATGACGGAGATGGGGGCCCAGGCCTTGCTGGCCCTGCGCCAGGGCCTGGGGGAGCTGCCGGAGGAACGGCAGAAGCAGGCGGAAAAGCTGATGCAGCTGTGCGCCTACCAGATGTTGCAGCCCCTGGAGGACCGGGAAAGCCCCGGGGACACCGCCGCCCTCTGCGCCGCAGCCATCCGCCTGACTCAGGAGCAGCTCCGCGCCGCGGGAGGCAAAAATACCCTTCTGGCAGTGCCGGAAGCAATGCGCGCAAACGTTGAGGACGAGCTGGCCAGGCTGCGGCGGCTTTGGGCAGAATAGCGCAGCCTTTGCGGGAGGACGAACCATGATCGAGCAATCGAAGATCAGAAACTTTTCCATCATCGCCCACATCGACCACGGCAAGAGCACCCTGGCCGACCGGCTGCTGGAGGCTTGCCACGCCGTGAATCCCCGGGACATGGAGGCCCAGATCCTGGACAACATGGACCTGGAAAAGGAGCGGGGCATCACCATCAAGGCCCGGGCCGTCAGCCTGGAATACACGGACACGGACGGGGAAACCTACCGGCTGAACCTGATCGACACGCCGGGCCACGTGGACTTCAACTATGAGGTCAGCCGCAGCCTGGCCGCCTGCGAGGGGGCGCTGCTGGTGGTGGACGCCCGGCAGGGCATTGAGGCCCAGACCCTGGGCAACGCCTATCTGGCCCTGGACAACGACCTGGAGATCCTGCCGGTGTTGAACAAGATCGACCTGCCCGGCGCGGACCCCCAGAAGGTGAAGACGGACATCGAGGACGTCATCGGCATCCCCGCCATGGACGCGCCGGAAATCTCCGCCCGCCTGGGGCTGAACATCGACAAGGTATTCCGGGAGATCATCGACGGAGTGCCCGCCCCCAAGGGGGACCCGGCAGCTCCGCTGAAGGCCCTGGTCTTTGACAGCCAGTATGACCCCTTCGTGGGCGTCATCGTCTATATGCGCCTCATGGAGGGCAGCATCCGCGCCGGAATGGACGTGCGGCTCATGGCCTCCGGGGCGGAATACCGGGTAGTGGAGGTCGGCCACATGGGGGCGCTGGAGCTCCAGCCCTGCGCCGAGCTCAAGGCCGGGGACGTGGGCTATTTCACCGCCAGCATCAAGAACGTGGCGGACACCCAGCCCGGCGACACCATCACCGGGGTGGAAAACCCCACGGCGGAGCCCCTGCCCGGCTACCGCCCCGCCCAGCCCATGGTCTTCAGCGGCATCTACCCCGCCGACGGGGCCCGCTATCCCGACCTGCGGGACGCCCTGGAGAAGCTGAAGCTGAACGACGCCGCCCTCAGCTTCGAGCCGGAATCCTCCGCGGCCTTGGGCTTCGGCTTTCGCTGCGGCTTCCTGGGCTTGCTACACATGGAGATCATCACGGAGCGGCTGGAGCGGGAATACAATCTGGACCTCATCACCACGGCCCCCAGCGTCATCATCAAGGTCATGCGCACCGACGGGACGCTGGAGACCATCGACAACCCCCTGAACTACCCGGACCCCAGCATGATCGAATACGCGGAGGAGCCCTATGTGGCCGCCGCCATCATGACGCCCCAGGAATATGTGGGCAACATCATGGACCTGTGCCAGGACCGGCGGGGAGAATACAAGGACATGGTCTACCAGGGGAAGGACCGGGTGGAGCTGCACTACCACCTGCCCCTGAACGAGATCATCTACGATTTCTTCGACGCCCTGAAATCCCGCACCAAGGGCTATGCCTCACTGGACTACGAGCTGGAGAGCTACCGGCAGAGCGACCTGGTGAAGCTGGACATTCTCCTCAACGGCGACGTGGTGGACGCCCTGAGCTTCATCGTCCACAAGGACAAGGCCTATCCCAGGGCCCGGCGCATCTGCGAAAAGCTCAAGGAAAACATCCCCCGGCAGCTCTTTGAGGTGCCGGTGCAGGCCGCCATCGGCGGCAAGATCATCGCCAGAGAGACCATCAAGGCCCTCCGGAAGGACGTGCTCGCCAAGTGCTACGGCGGCGACATCACCCGGAAGAAGAAGCTGCTGGAAAAGCAGAAGGAGGGCAAGAAGAAGATGCGCTCCCTGGGCACCGTCAGCGTGCCCCAGGAGGCGTTCATGGCCGTGCTCAAGCTGGATGAATAACGAGCCGCGCCGAAGGAGAAACGGAAGTGTTTACTTTATATCTCGTCGTCCCCTGCTATAACGAGGAGGCCGTGCTGCCGGAAACGGCCAAGCGGCTGCTGGATATCCTGCGGGAGCTGACCGCCGCCGGGCATATCTCCGACGACAGCCGCATCCTTTTCGTCAACGACGGCTCCAAGGACCGGACCTGGGAGCTCATCAGCACCCTTCACAGCCACGACAAGCGCTTCGCAGGCCTCAGCCTCAGCCGCAACCGGGGCCACCAGAACGCCCTGCTGGCGGGGCTCATGCTGGCAAAGGACCACGCCGACGCCGCCATCAGCCTGGACGCCGATCTGCAGGACGACGTGGGGGCCATCGAGCGCTTCGTCGCCAAATACGAGGAGGGCTGCGAGGTGGTCTACGGCGTGCGTTCCAGCCGGGAGACGGACACGGGCTTCAAACGGAACACGGCCCGGGGGTTTTACAGGCTCATGTCCGCCCTTGGCGTGGAGATCGTCTACGACCACGCGGATTACCGGCTCCTGAGCCGCCGGGCGCTGGAGGCCCTCAGCCAGTATGGGGAGCGGAACCTCTTTCTCCGGGGCATCGCGCCTCAGCTGGGCTTCCGGACCGGCACGGTGGAATACGAGCGGCAGGTCCGCTTCGCCGGGGAGAGCAAATATCCCCTGAAAAAGATGATTGCCTTCGCCTTCGAGGGCATCACCTCCTTCAGCGTGAAGCCCCTTCGCTTTGCGCTGCTGCTGGGCGCCGTGGCCTTTCTGGTGAGCATCGCCATCCTGATCTACGGTCTCATCCGCTGGCTCTGCGGTATGACCGTCACCGGCTGGACCAGCCTGCTGTTCTCCATCTGGGCCCTGGGCGGGCTCCAGCTGCTGATGCTGGGGGTCGTGGGGGAATACGTGGGCAAGACGTATCTGGAGGCCAAGCGGCGACCGCGGTATATCGTCTCCGAGACGCTGCTGGAATAAAGGCAACACCGCACAATTCCGGTGCGCAGATTGCGCAGTCAGAATTTTCGTCAGATTGTCTGAAAATCGCGGGTAATACTTCCTGTATTGGCCAAGATTTTCGGGCAATATGACGGAACATGATGCAAGCAAGATGTGTACCGAGAACTAACGCGGTGTTGCCTGAATCCTTCACGGGGAACAGGGAAAGCCTTGTTCCCCATGTTTTTTTACATTCCGTTCATGAATAGTACTTCCCAAACAAGCACTATTATGTTATAGTACTATTGATTTGTTATCTGAACCAAGAGGGTTTCCAGCCGTTCGGAAGAACACAGCGGCGCTCAAACTCCGCAGCGAGCGTCCGCCAGAAAGGAGAACGTCCATGTTTTGCATCAAATGCGGCGCCAGTCTGGAAGATGGCGCGAAGTTCTGCCCCCAGTGCGGCGCTTCCCAGGTGCCTGCGCCGGTGCAGGCGCCCCCTCCGGTGCAGCCCATTGCCGACGGATCGCCGGCGCAGCCTCATCGGAGCAGCATCGACCGGCAGCAGCAGGCCGGCTGGCAGCAGCCCGTGCAGCAGCCGGTGCAGCAGCCGGTGTACCAGCAGCCCGTTTATCAGCAGCCGATGTACCAGCAGC
Source organism: Oscillospiraceae bacterium (assembly GCA_016286665.1). Classification (GTDB taxonomy): domain Bacteria; phylum Bacillota; class Clostridia; order Oscillospirales; family Oscillospiraceae; genus UBA1774. The sequence continues at coordinate 9,895 of JAEETX010000068.1, read as the reverse complement.
CCGCGCCGCCCCCGAAGAAGAAAAAGCACACCGGCCTGATCGTGCTCCTGGTCATCATCGTCGCCATCGCCGCGGCGGGATTCCTGCTGCGCGACAAGATTTCCTCCTTCGTGCTGAGCAACGTGGCGCCCGCGGAAAAGTATTACGAGCACGTGGAAAAGGCGTCCATCGCGGATTTCAGCGCCAACGCTGCCGACGCCTATGACCTTCTGCTGCTGAGCAACACGAACATCGACAACAAGACCGCCGACGGCGGCCTGGAAGTGCGCCTGGGCGACGGGGGGCGCGACCTGCTCATGGCCGCCCTGGGCAGCACGCTGGAGCAGCTGAACCCCGGCGAGGATCTGAAATGGCTCAAGAGCCTGGGCGTCGCCACCAGCGTCGTCACCCAGAGCGACAAATCCGCCCTGCAGATGCAGCTGACGCTCAACAGCGTCGGCCTCGTTACCCTGAGCCTGGTGGCGGACCCCGCCAACGACAAGGTCTATATCTCCATTCCGGAGCTGAAAAAGGAATACCTGGAAATGCCCCTCAGCCAGCTGGACGCCATGGGCAGCGGCGGCGGCATCATGCAGATCATCGGAATGATGAGCGGCGTCGCCGAAACGGACACGAGCAAGCTGGCCGGCGCGCTCAAGGGCATGCCCGACAAGGGCGATATGGAGAAGCTGATCCGGAAATACCTGGATATGCTCCTGGAATGCGCCGAGGAAGTGGAAAAGGACAAGGGCAAGCTCACCGTGGAGGGCGTTTCCGAGGATGTGACGATCCTGAAGCTCTCCGCCGACGGCGAGGCGCTGTCCAAGGCCATGCGGAACATCCTCACGGAAATGAAGAAGGACGACGACATCAAGTCCATCGTCACCGGCATGGCCGAGGCCCGGGAACAGGACGCCAACGAAGCCTACAAGAGCTTCCTGGCGGAGCTGGACAAGGCGCTGGAGGATGTGGACGACCTGAAGGAAAGCTCCGGCTTTGACATGACCGTCTATACCGACGCCGGCGGCGAGATCGTGGGCCGCGAGGTAACGGCGGAGGACTTCGTTTACATCATGAAAAAGCCCGAGCAGGGTGACAAATTCGGCCTGGAATTCTCCTTCGGCTCCCCGGACGGCGCCCTCACCCTGAAGGGTGACGGCAGGAAGAGCGGCGACAAGCTCACCGGCGAGCTGGACATCGACGCCGCCGGGACCTATATGGGCGTGCTGGCGCTGGACAGCTTCGACGAAGCCAAGCTCCAGAAGGGCATGCTCAGCGGCACGATCGAGATCCGCCCCTCCGACGCGCTCCTGGGCTCCGTAGGCGGCGACTCCATGCTCTCCAGCGTGCTGCGCAACCTGGCCATCCGCCTGGAAATGGACACCGCCAAGGACAAGGGCCGCTTCACCCTCAGCATCCTCAACGACGGCGGCAGCCTCCTGAGCATCGGCGCGAACGCCGACGCCAAGAGCGGCGGCAAGGTGCCCTCCGTCTCCGGCGAGGATATGGAGAAGTGGAGCAGCGAGATGGACGCCCAGAGCTTCCTGGCGACCCTCGTGGGTTCCCTGGAAAGGGCCGGAGTGCCGGACGCCTACACCTCCATGATCCCCGCGGGCAACGGTTAAACTGAACCTGGCATTTCCCACTGAGGCCCCGGTCAACCTGCCGGGGCCTCAATTTCGGATGATACGGGAGACCACAGCTCCATGGATGAACGAAACGCACTGATCGACATACGGAAAAGCTACGGAAAAAAGGAAGTACTGAAGGGCGTGACCCTCCCCCTGGGAAAGGGCCAGGCCCTGGCCCTGGCGGGCCCCAACGGCAGCGGGAAATCCACCCTGCTGCGCCTGCTGGCGGGGGTGATCCCCTCCGGCGGGGGCGAATTCCGCTGGCGGGGGGAAGACCTGCTGGTGAACCGTGCCCTGGCGCGGAAGCTCGTGGCCTATGTGCCCCAGGGCACGCCCCTGATCGACGAGCTCACCGCCTGGGACAATCTCCGCCTCTGGTATGACCGGCAATCCCTGGAACAGTCCCTCAGCGAAGGGATGCTCCGGCAGCTGGGCGTGGGCGACTTTTTGAAGACCACCGCCGGCAAGCTCTCCGGCGGCATGCGGAAGCGCCTCAGCATCGGCTGCGCCATGTCCGGTCAGCCGGAGATCCTCCTGCTGGACGAGCCCACCGCCGCCCTGGACCTGGTATGCAAGCAGGCGCTGCTGGACGCGTTCGATCTGTTCCGGCGGCAGGGGGGGCTCATCCTCATCGCTACCCACGACCTGCTGGAGCTGTCGTGCTGCGACCGGGTGCTGCTCCTCTCCCACGGGACCCTGTCCCCCTATGACTATGACGGCGACGCCCGCCGTCTGGCCCAGGTATTGGAGCAGGCATGAACGGCGGGACATATCTTCGCTGTCAGGCGAAACGGGCGCTGCGGGTCCTGCCCCAGATGCTGATCCTCTCCCTGCTGCTGCTGTCCGTGGGCGTTCTGCTGGGGCAGATGCTGACCCAGCGCAGCCAGCAGGAGGAATCGAAAAAGAAGACCCAGGTGGGCGTGGTTGCCGACCGCAGCCTTTCCTTCGTGTCGCAGATTTTCGACGGGCTGGAGAATTTCGACGCCTCCCGCTTCGCCCTGGACTTCCTGTTCATGGAGGAGGAGGAAGCGCTGAAGGAGCTGCGGGCCAAGAAGATCAGCGCTTATATCGTCGTGCCGGACGATTTCGTGATCTCCGTCTACGCGGGGAACGTGAATCCCGTGCGCTATGTGACCCTCAGCGGCGCTTCGGGCACCACGGCGCAGCTGCTCACCGAGGTGGGCGGCGCGGTTTCCCGCCTGTTTCTGGAGGCGGAAAGCGCCCTGGTGGGGGCGCGGAGTTATGTGGTGGAGGAGCTGCCGGAGGTGGACCCCGACGCCGCCGACCAGGCTCTGGCGGACCGCTATACCGCCCTGACCCTCTCCCGGGATAAGCTCTACCGGGTGGAGATTCTGGGCTATGCCGCCTCCCTGAGCACGGAGACCTATTATTTCTGCGGCATCGGCACCCTGTTCCTCATGCTGTGGGCCATCAGCTGCAGCCCCCTCTTTTCCCGCCGTAGCCGGGAGCTGTGCCGGGTGCTGAGCGTCCGGGGCCTGGGGAGCGTGAAGCAGGTGCTCTGCGAATTTTTGCCCTTCCTGGTGCTGATGCTGGTGGGCCTGAGCTGCATCCTGGCGGCCTCCGGGGTGTTCTTCCGCCTCTACGGGGCGGAGCCGCCCCCCATGGACCCGCTGCGCTCCCCCCGCGCCTGGCCGGTGCTCCTGAGCCAGGTGCTGATGCTCTGCGCCATGGAATTCTTCCTCTTTGAGGTGGAGAGCGCGCCGGTGGAGGGCATCCTGCTGCAATTCCTCTGCGCCGTAGCCCAGGGCTATATCTGCGGCTGCGTCTATCCCTACAGCTTTTTCCCCAAGGGCGTGCGTATCCTGGGTTCCCTTCTCCCCGCAGGGGTGGCGGTCCGCTCCTTCACGGGGATTTTCTCCGGCGAGGGGGGCGTCTGGCTCGTTCCCACCCTCTATGCCCTGGCGTTTTTGGCTCTCTCGGCGCTGCTGCGGCAGCGGCGGATCAGCCGGTAAGGAGGCGGTAAGATGCTGACGAAACTGCGCCGCTTCTGCCTCTGGTACTGGCTGATGACCAAGCGGCTTTTGAAAAAACCCAGCTATCTCGTGCTGCTGCTGGCGGTGCCCGTGCTGACCGTAGCCCTGACTGTGGCCGCCAGGGAGGATACCGGCCTCATCACCGTCGCCCTGGCCGGGGGCGATAACGATCCCGTGGCCGTGAGCGCCAAGGAGCAGCTCCTCAGCACCCGCGGCCTCCTGCGCTGCATCCGCTTCGACACGCCGGAGGAGGCCATCGAGTCCGTGAAAGGCGCGCAGGCCGACGCGGCCTGGATCTTCCAGGACAACGCGGAGGAGGAGGTGCGGAAGCTGATCACTTCCTCCGGCTCCCGCGGCGCGGTGCTCGTGGTGGAGCGGGAGGAGACGGTTTTCCTCCGCCTGGCGCGGGAGGAGCTGGCCTCCGTTCTCTACCCTGCCGCCAGCCGCATCCTGTTCCGGGAGCATCTGGCCGCGATCTCCGGGGAGAAGCCTCTGCCGGAGGATTCGGTGCTGGAGCCCTATTACCGCACCCTTTCGGCGGACCAGCAGGTGCTGGTCTTCACCTATGACGACGGGCAGGTCCAGGAGCCGACCATGGATTTCCTCACCAATCCCCTGCGGGGCCTGCTGAGCCTGCTGGCGGTGCTGGCGGGCCTGGCCTCCTGCATGTTCTACTATGCCGAGGAGGATGCGGAGAGCTTCCTGCGCATCCGGGGCGCTGCCGGGCGGCTGCTGCCCATGCTGTGCCACATCTGCGCCATGGTCCCGGTAGCCCTGGCAGGGCTGGTCGCCATGGCCGTTTCCGGGATGCTGCACAGCTTTGGGTGGGAGCTTGCGCTGTCGGCGCTGCTGTGCCTTTCTTCCGCGGGCTTCTGCGAGGCCCTGCGGCGCATCTGCCGGAAGCAGGAGGTCCTGGGGGCCCTGCTGCCCATCCTGATGATGGTCATGCTGGTCCTCTCCCCCATTTTCCTGCATTTCAAGCAGTTCGCCATCCTGCGCAGCCTTCTGCCCCCGGTGTACTACCTCAACGGTTCCTACCGAGGCGCGCCGGAGGTGCGGTTTTTGCTCTATACGGTCATCGCCCTGGCGCTGGGGACGCTGATCCCGCCCCCGGTGAAGGGGAAATAAGGCGTCGGCGAGACGGTTCGATCTGACTCAGCAAATCGTTATCAGACGAAAAAGGAGTCGACGGAACCGTCCCCCTGTCCTTTATTTCGGAAGATTGCGGCTTGCAGGGCGTTATTATCGAAATCGCGTATTGCTTTTTTGGCTGTTCTCATGTAGAATATTTACAGTTTTTCGAGATAGGAGTACAGACCAGTGATCAACAACGCCAACATCGGATAACGGAATATAGGCGCATTATCGGGAGAGGGGCTATCCCCTCTTGGTTTTGGTGCGCTGTTTTGGGTAACTTCTGACAGTGGGGACCGCAGGATGCAGCCACGACGGGAGCTGCTTCACTGCGGTTTTTTGCGCCCATTTTCAGCAGCCATTATCGTGCTGCAAAAATCCATACTGAATCAAATAATCAAGGAGAAAACAACCCATGATAATCAAACTGGAACCTATCAATGACGATAATCGTGATGCGGTTTTGGCCCTTTCCGTGCGGGAGGACCAGCCCTTCGTCGCCCCAAACGACGTCTCTCTGCGACAGGCGGATGAAGCTAACGCGGAAAAGCCCGGCGTTGCCCGGCCCTTTGCCATCTATGCAGATGATAAGCTGGTTGGCTTTTGCATGTTCGCATTCGATCCTGAAGAAGAGGACGAGGATGACCGCTACTGGCTCTGGCGCTTCATGATCGACCGGAACGAGCAGGGAAAGGGCTACGGTCAGGCCGCCCTGCAGGAGATCATCCAATACTTCAAAGAAAGGGGCGCCGACCGGCTCTTCCTGTCCACCGAGCCGGAGAACGAGCTGGGCCTGCACATCTATCATAAAGCCGGCTTCCGGGAGACCGGCATCATTGATTGCGATGAGGTTGTGCTGATGCGGATGCTCAAAGGCCCCAACCGGATCATCAAGAATTTCTGCGGCGTGGATGTGGATAAGGCCATGCGCATCAAGGGCAAGAAGGGATACGGCGTCAGCATTGCCGTCCAAGAAGAAGACGGTGGTTTCCTCACCTACTGCGCCGGCAGTGGACGCTACGGCGAGGACTTCCCGGTGAACCCGGATATGCTGTTCCAGGCGGGTTCCGTGTCAAAACCCATGTTTGCGCTGACCCTCCTGCGGTATGTGGACAAGGGGCTTATGGATCTTGATGCGGATATCTCCGGCGTGGTGCCGGAATTCGTCAAAAAGGGCCCCGTGACCTTTGCCGCCCTGCTCAGCCACACGGCGGGCTACAACCTGCACGGCTTCCCGGGCTACCGCGCGGATCATGAGCCGCTTTCCCTCGAGGACGTGCTGAACGGCAAGGGCGTCACGCCGAAGCTCCGGAGGATTCGTCCTTACGGCAAGCAGCACATGTACTCCGGCGGCGGCATAACCCTGGCCGAGCTGGCATTTACACGCATGACGGGGACCACGCTCCGCGAGGCCTTCCAAAGGGAGGTCGCCGAGCCTCTGGGCCTGAAGCGCACCGGCTTTTTCCAGCCGCTTGATGAAGACCTTGTCGCCAACGCGGCGTTCGGCTTCAGGCTGGCGCAGAAGGAGGACCCTGCCCACGGGTATCACTATTATCCCGAGCACGCCGCAGTGGGGCTTTGGACCACGCCGACGGAACTGGTCAAAATCGGCCTTGCCCTTTCCAAAAGCTATCGCAGAGGCGGCTTCCTCAAGAAGAAGACCGCGCGGCGCATGATGACGCCAGTTATGGATGACTACGGCCTTTGCCTCGACGTTTGGGAGTCTCAGGCGCGCGAAGACAGCGTTGCCGGTCACACCGGAGAGAACTGGGGCTTTCTGACCAGCTGGGTCTTTTCCCGCAAGAAAGACATCTGCGTTGCCATCATGTACAACAACGTCACGGAAGCGGCCGACGAGGCGATGAACGACATCGCCTGCGAGATTTACAAAAACGCGAAATAATGTCCTGAAACAGAGCGTGTTGCAAAATGCAATTACCACCCGTCATTCCGAGCCAGCGCGCACGCTGGCGCGGGAATCCGTCCTCTATTCGAGCGGAAACGGATTGCCACAGCGGCCCTTGGCCGCTTCGCAATGGCGGGGGACGGTAAGAAGCTATGAAGACAGCCCGGCGCGTGCCATAGTGATGGCGGTGCGTGCCGGGCTTGTGTTTATTCTGTATTATATCTTCAGCTTATCTTCGAGATTGTATTCCCCGTCCCCGTTCAAACACTTCAAGAAGTATTCCCATTCCGCCGGCGGTATCTCCTCCTCCCCCGCCGCGTAGTGCAGGAGGGAGAAATAGGCGTCCGTCGCAAGCCTGTCCTCCGATTCGTATACTTTCCCGCAATCGACGCTTTTTGCCAGCGCGTCCGCCAGCGCATCGCCGCGCAGGCCCTGACGGAGGACCGCGCCGATCAGGCTCTTGAACTCCTCATAATACATACGCCTTCCCCCAAGGGGGAGGCAAACTCCCGTCGTCGGGCGGGAAGACGGATAAGGGGTGTATTCCATGAACACATGCTCCTCCGTGCGGTCATATTCCCGGAAGGAGCATTTCTCATACACATGGATCGCCCTGCTGTTCTTCGGATTGGTCCTCAAAAAGACCCGGTGCAGCTTCAGCCGCTCAAGGCCGTACGCAGTGACGGCCCGAACGGCTTCGGTGCCGTATCCCCGATCCTGCATCTCCGCGGTGATGGCGATCCCCACCTCTCCCGCGCCGCTGGATACATCCATCAGCTCCACATTTCCGATGAACCTGCCGCTTTTCTTCTCGAGCATGGAAAAGACGGGCGCTTTCTCCTCCAGCTTTTCCCTCACCCACCGGGTTTCCTGTTCTTCGGTGTAGGGCTCATGCTGCCCGCCGAGATACTTCTGCACATGCTCGACGTCGTTGACCATGCGGAGATAGTCCTTGATCAGAAGCTCCGATACCGCTACATAGCGGATGTTCTCCGAAGTAAAAATCTGCTTCATGCCATCCTCTCCAAAACCGGATTTTGGGAACGATTATAGCAGGGACGATACCGCCATGTCTATATCCTCGCAGTATAATAACAAAAACAGAGGGAAACGGCCCCTTGGGGGTCTTCCCTCTGTTTTCTCTTTGCTTATTCTGCGGAAACTCAGGCCTTGGCCATGGCTTCCTTCAGGGCCTTCTTGGTCTGCTCCCGCTCCGCCGACTCGATGGCGGTGGGCTTGAAGATCAGGCTGAAGACGATGGTGCAGATGGCGGCCACCACCACGGCGGCGTAGGTCTCGGTGATGGCGAAGGAGCCAATCTTGATGGGATAGCTGCCGGTGGCAAGCTTGATGGCCACCCAGCCCACGGCCACGATGGCGGTGAGGATCATGGCCCAGATGGCGCCCTTGCCGCTGGCCTTCTTCCAGTAGATGCCGAAGAGCACCACGATGAAGAGCGCGCCGCGGAGGGAGTAGGCCGCATAGACCAGCTCCAGCACGGTGGAGGCCTTCCACAGGAAGATGGCGCCGGCGCAGCAGATGATGCCGGAAATGGCGGTGGTGATGCGGCCCATTTTCAGGACCTGCTCGTCGCTGGCTTCGGGATGGAGCACCCGCTGATACACGTCACGGGTGACCATGGTGCCGGAGGCCAGGATGATGGGGCTGACGGTGCTGAGGACTGCCGCCAGGATGGCTGCCAGAACGAGGCCGCCGGCCACGGGGTTCATGCCCCGCATCATCAGCTCAGGCAGAGCGCTCTTGCCCGCCGCGGCCACATCCATGCCCTGCAGCAGGTCGCCGTTTTCATACATGACACGGGCGGCCATGCCCAGGGTGGCGGTGAAGAAGCCGAAGGGGGCGGCCACGAAGGCGGTGATGATGCAGGCCTTGCGGGCCTGCTTGGCGTTCTTGGAGCTCAGCACGGGCTGCAGGCCGGCCTGGGCCGTGCAGGCGCCCAGCAGAGAGGCGATGATCCAGCTGGAGACCTTGCTGCCGCCGATGGTGAACATATTCCAGAAGCTGCCGCCGTTGTCGGCCTGCAGGTTGGAGATGCCGGTCTTGAAGGCGTCCATGCCGCCGGCGCGGCTGACGGCGATGACCATGGCGATGATAACGCCCACATACATGACGATCAGATGCATCACGTTCGTCGAAGCCACGGCGTTCATACCGCCCGCCAGAGTGTAGACGATGAAGATGACGGCAAAGGCGATGGCGCTGATCCAGAAGGGGATGCCCAGCAGGCTTTCGCCCAGCTTGCCGGCGGCGATCATCTGGCTCAGGCCAACGGCCAGCATGACGATGGTGAGGATGATGCAGCTGACGGTCCGGGCCCGGACGCCGAAGAACTTCTCAATGATGCCGGGGACCGTGCCGGTCTCCAGGGAGCGGAAGAGCTTGGCGAAAAGCAGGCCCAGGAAGAGGACGCCGATGCCGTTGGCGATGGTGTACCACCAGCCGCTCAGGCCATAGCGGAAGCCATATTCGCTGACGCCGGTGGTGGCGGTGCCGCCCAGCCATTCGCCGGTGGAGGCGCAGACGATGGCGAAAGTGGAGAGGGCGACGCCGGTGAAGGCAGCCGCGCTCTTGGTCTTCCGGCCGGACATCAGGCCGATGACCACCGTCAGGATGAAGTAGATGATGATAATAATGAGCTGAATGGACATTACTTTCTATTTCCCCTCATATTCAGGTATTCCGCCGTTTCCGGGTCCTCAAGCGGAATGCCGGGGAAGGGCTCGGGAGGGGTCCTCCCCCGGTCTTGGCTTCAGAAGATCAGTCCTCCATGGACTTGATCACGTCGGGAACGATGATATCGCAGTCGGTGATGGCCTTGATGCTCTCCACGGTCTCGCCGGGAGCCAGCTCTTCCAGGACCATACCTTCCTTGGTGAAGTGGAACACGCACTTTTCGGTGACGATATAGTTCACCACGCCCACGCCCGTCAGGGGCAGCTTGGTTTCGCGGACGATCTTGCTCTTGCCGGTCTTGTCGCAGTGGACGGTCATGACGATGGTGTTCTTGGCGCCGGTGACCAGGTCCATGGCGCCGCCCATGCCGGCGGCGGCCTTGCCGGGGATCATCCAGTTGGCCAGGTTGCCGTTCTGGTCCACCTCGTAAGCGCCCAGGACGGTGTAGTCCACATGGCCGCCGCGGATGTAGCCGAAGGAGGTGAAGGAGCTGAAGCAGCAGCTGCCGGGACGCATCCCGCTGGGGGAGCCGCCGGCGTCCACCACGTCCAGGTCGA
>JAEETX010000067.1 GCA_016286665.1 Oscillospiraceae bacterium | reverse complement strand
CACATAAAGGGCAGCGGCTTGCAGCTTCTCCGAAGCCAGCCGCGCCCCCATTTCCTCCATCTGGGCCTTTCCCAGCTCGGACAGCCGGGCGTCGTAACGGCCCATGACCACCTTGCCGCTGTGCCTTTCCGTGGCCCCGTGGCGCAGCAGCCGGAAGGTCCGCCCCGCGGCCAGCGCCGCCAGGCCGTCGTCCCCGGCATAGGCGCAGAGGGAAGCGTAATCCTCCGGGGTGTCCATGTCCAGCACCGTGCCCTCCCAGGGCATGGGCAGGCGAAGAAGGCTCTCCTCATGGAGGCTGCGGGCGCCCTTCAGGCCGCCCGGCCCGCTGAAATGCAGGATTTCCTCAAAATACCGCCGGGGGATGAACAGGGGATGGCCGTTTTTCCCGCCGAAGGTGGGCAGGGCATATTCCCCCTTGTCCCCGGCACAGGCGATCAGCTGCCGCACCGCCTCCTTGGGTACGGCGGCGCAGTCGCAGGGGAGCAGGAGCAGCGCTTCCGCTCCCTTTTCCGCGAAGTATCGGACCCCCGCCAGCACGGAGGTGAACATGCCCTTGTCGTAATCCGGGTTCACGATCTCCGCCGCGCCCCAGCTTCGGAGCAGAGGGGCCAGCGCTTCGCGCCGGTAGCCCGTTACCGCGGCGACCTCCGCCCCGGCGGCAGCCAGGGCGTTGATGCTTCGCCGGAGGGCAGGCACGCCCGCCACGGGCAGCAGCGGCTTGAATTCCCCCATGCGGGAGGAATAGCCCGCCGCAAGGATCACGCCGCCGATCACAGTTTTTCCGCCGTCAGCAGGAAATAGCCGGTGTGCTTGTCCACCTTCGCCCGGCAGAAGGGCGTCGTGCCGGGGGGCAGCGTCGCCTTCCAGTAGGCTTCCATGCTGCCGTAATCCATGAGCAGCTGGGCGTACCAGTCCTGCAGCTGCCTGGTCCTGTCCCGGAAATAGGTGATCTCGAAGCCCGTTTCCCGGATGGCGTAGAGGAGGTTGTCGATGACGAACATCCCGTCCAGCAGATAGGGGGAGGGCGTTTCGTCCGCCTTTTCGCAGTCCCCCTCCTCTTTGGGAGTGTTGAGGATGCGCTTTGCCTCGTAATAGACCTCCCCGGCCTTGTCCGGGTCGGGATTGATATAGTAGAGGTCGCTGATGGCGACCTTCGCCCCCTTTTTCAGCACGCAGTAAAGCTCGTTGAGCATCTCGTCGTGCCGGTTCATGAGGCTGAAGGAGCATTCCAGCAGCGCCCCGTCGAAATAGAGGGAGGGAAAGTCCAGGCTCATGCCGTCGGTGACGCGCAGCTTGAAGTCCGGGTCCAGGAGCCTGGCCCTGGCCAGCATCCCTTCGTCCCTGTCGCAGCCCACGGGCCTCAGCCCCAGGGCTTTTTTCAGCAGCAGCATGCTTTCGCCGCCGCCGCAGCCCACGTCCAGGATACGGTCGCCCTCCTTCCAGCCGCAGGCCCGGGCGGCCTCCAGCGTCAGTTCTTCCCCACCGGGATGAATGCAATTCCTGTCCATATCGTCGTCCCTTTGTTTATTCCAGTATGTCCGTAATGTCGTTGAGGCCTTCCGCCGTGGTGACCACCAGCACGTGGTCGCCCCGCCGGATGATGTCGCCGCCGCCGGGGATGATGGGCCGCCCGTCCCGGATGATGCAGGCCAGCAGCAGGTCATGCCGCAGCTTCAGCTCCTTCAGGGGGATGCCCGCCACGCCCTCGGCCTGCTTGCCCACGGAGAATTCCAGGGCCTCCACCTGGCCGGAGCAGAAGGTGTGCAGGGCTTCCACATTGGAGTCAAGGGAATTGGACATGCCCCGCACGTAGCGCAGGATGGTGTTGGCGGTGATGTGCTTGGGGCTGAGGACGCTTTCCAGCCCGGCCCGCTCTCCCAGGCGCACCAGATTGCCGTTGTTGACCTTCACCACCACCTTCCGGGCTTCGCCCAGAGAGTCGGCGTACATGCCCAGGATGATGTTTTCCTCGTCGGAGCCGGTGAGGGCCGCCACCCCGTCCATGTTGTGGATGCCCACCTCGCCCAGAAGCTCGTGGTCCGTGCTGTCGCCGTTGATGATGGTGGCTTCCGGCAGAAGCTCGCAGAGCTCCCGGCAGCGGCCGGCGTCCCGTTCCACGATGACGGTCCTGGTGCCGATGCCGCAGAGCATCCGGCCCAGGTAGTAGCTGATGAGGCCGCCCCCCACCAGCATCACGTCGTCCACCTTTTTCCGCAGAAGGCCCCATTTTTTGAAGACGCGGGTCACCTCGTTGGGCTCGGCGGTGATGCTGATCTTGTCCCCGTCCTCCAGGATGAAATCACCCTTGGGGATGCAGACCTCCTCGCCCCGCTGCACGGCGCAGATGAGGATGCGCGCGCCGAAGGCCTTGGGCAGGTCCCGCAGGGTGACGCCGGCCAGGCCGCTGCCCTCCGGCACCGTCACCTCCACGATCTCCACCCGGCCGCCGGCAAAGACCTCCAGCTTCTGAGCGGAGGGGAAGCGCAGCAGGCGGAAAATTTCCGAGGCGGCGGAGTATTCCGGGTTGACGTACATGCTCAGACCCAGGTCCTCCGTCAGGTATTCCATCTGGCCCACATACTGCGGGTCCCGGACGCGGGCGATGGTGTGCTGCGCCCCCAGCTTTTTTGCCAGCAGGCAGGCCAGCAGGTTCTGCTCGTCGGAGGCGGTGGTGGCGATCATCAGGTCCGCCTTGCTCACCTGGGCGTCCTGCATGACCTGGAGGGTGGCGCAGTTGCCCACGATGCCCATGACGTCATACTGCCCGTTCATTTCCTCCACACGGGCGGGGCTGACGTCGATGACGGTGACGCTGTGGCCCTCCTGGCAGAGCTGCTGCACCAGCTCGCCGCCCACCTTGCCACTGCCCGCGATCACGATTTTCATAAGCTTGCCCCCCTTTCGGGATTCGGCGGATTGCCGTTACTCTGCGGAGACGGGGATGGAGGCGCAGTCCAGGATCAGCAGGGTCTCGCTGTCCTCCAGCCAGATCTGCAGGTCCGCCTCGCCGCTGCCGGCGGCGGTGACGGTCAGGCTGCGGGTGAGACCGTCCTCCTGCCAGTCGCCCCACTGGAGCCCCAGGATCTGATCCCCGTAGACCTCCCAGCGGTAGTTGATGCGCTCGCAGCCCTCCAGGCGGCAGGAAACCGTGAGGGTCACGCTCTCTCCCACGGCCAGGCCCAGCTCGTCCTCGGAAAAGCTGATGGCGCCGTAGATCACGTTGACGGTCACGATCTCCTGGGCCAGCACCGTATCATCCTCCAGGTGATAGACCAGGGTGATCTCCGTGCTGCCGGAGGCCAGAGGCGTGATATTCAGGGGGATGTCGTTTCCCTCCCAGCTGCCCCAGGCGCAGGATACGATGGAGCTGTCGCCGATGTAATAGGTCACGAAGACCTGGTGATTGGGGTCGCCGATATAGTCGGTGTAGCCGTGGACCATGACCGTGCTGTCGCCGAAGAGACTCAGGTTCACCACATGCCGGTCGACGCTGAAGACCGTGGAATCGTCGCTGATCTGGTCGCTGCCGTCCGCCGTGACGGTGACGGAGAAGGTCTTGGCGTCCAGCACCGTATCGGTGCCGCTGATGAGGAAATACACGGTCACGTCCGTGTTGCCGATCTTCTTCGGCGTCACGTTCAGGGTGTTGTCATCGCCGACCCAGCCGGCCCAGGAGCAGGACACCACTTCCTCGTCGCCGATGACATAGCGGACGGAGACGGTCTCGTCGCAGTTCTGCTCGATGGCCGTGATGGTGACGCTGCCGGTCTCGCCCAGGCCCAGGATCAGGCGGGTGTCGGAGAGCGTGAGGGTGCCGCTGGGGGAATCCTGGGCGGCGTGGAGGGGCACATAGCTGTCCGTGTCCATTCCCTCCAGATAGGTCAGGGGGATGGAGAGGTTCAGGTTCTGGCCGTCGGTGTAGGTGGCGGAGGTGATGCCGATGACCTGTCCGTATTTGTTCAGGAGCGCGCCGCCGCTGCTGCCGGGGCTGATGGCCGCGCTCATCTGGATATAGGTCATGCCGCCGTCGACGCGGGCGGGGTTGGAAATGATGCCGGCGGAAATGGTGTTCTGCAGGCCCAGGGGGCTGCCGATGGCGTAGACCGTGGCACCGCCCACGTCATAGCCGGGGTCCCCGATCTCCAGGGTCTGGAAACCGCTGCCGTCGATCTGGAGCACGGCCCAGTCCTCTGCGGCGCTGTAGTCGTAGACCCCCGCCACGGGGTAGACTTCCCCGGTGTCGGACACGGTGATGTAAGCGCTGTCCGCGCCGGAGATCACATGGTAGTTGGTGATGGCCAGACCGTCGGAGCTCAGGAAGAAGCCGCTGCCGGTCTTGATGCACCAGCCGCCGGCGTCGTAGATCTCCACATAGAAAACGGCGGGGGCGCAGCGGGCATAGATCTGCTCCGGCGTCAGCTCCGTGAGGTGAGCGTAGGGCCCGGCGTAAACGTGGGTCAGGATGCGGATCTCCGCATCGAAGGGGACCTTGTCGCTCCTCGCGAAGTCGCTTTTCCCGTCCACCAGGGCCTCCACCACGGGATCGGCCTCGGCGTCCAGGTCCTCGATCACCTCGGTGGACACGTTGGTAAATCCGGCTTCCGTAAAGAGCCGCGCGGCCTCGGTGGCCTCCTGGACCTTGATCTCCTCCGGGGAAGCGGGCAGGGCCAGCTTCCGCACGACGTGGTACTCCAGCACCACCTCGGAATCCGCCCGGAAGCGTTCGCCCATGCTGAACCGGTCCTTCCCGCCGATAGAGATGGAATGGATCTTGTCCACCCTGTCGGCGTCGGTGGAGCTCAGGTCGGCGTATTCACTGAGGCGGATGGAATCGAAGCCCATGAGCCGCAGCTTTTTCTCCGCGTCCATGCAGGAATAGCTCTGGAATTCCTCGGAGGACAGGAGCATGGTGATCTCGGCGGGGGGCGTGGGCGTCGGGGCAGCCGTGGGAGCGGGCTCCGGCGTGGGGGAGGCCGGCTTCAGGAAGCCGCTGCAGCCGGTCAGCAGAAGGACCGCCAGCAGGGCCAGCAGGAGGAAAATCTTCTTTTTCATGGGAACCACTCCTTGTCTATGGTCGAAAGTCGTATGCCCGCAGGCGCATTCAAAGCCTGGCGCGGTATTGCAGCGCCTCCGCCAGGTGCGGCGCTTCGATGTTTTCGCTGCCCGCCAGGTCCGCCACGGTCCGCGCTACCCGCAGCACCTTGTCATAGCTCCGGGCGGTGAGGCCCAGGCGGTCATAGGCGGCGCGGAGCATGCTTTCCCCCGCCGCGTCCAGCCGGCAGAAGGTGCGCAGCGCTTCGCCGCTCAGGTGGGCGTTCAAGGTATCCGCAGCGCCGGGAAGGCGTTTTCGCTGGATCTCCCGGGCTTTCTCCACCCGCGCCCGGATGGCCGCGGAGGGTTCCCCGGCGCTTTCCTCCCGCAGCTCGTCGTATTCCAGGGAGCGGACGGAGAGCATGATGTCCATCCGGTCCAGCAGAGGGCCGGAGATGCGCTGCCGATAGGACCGCACGGCGCTTTCCGAGCAGGTGCAGCGGCCGGAGGGATGCCCGTACCAGCCGCAGCGGCAGGGGTTCATGGCGCAGACCAGCATGAAGCGGCTGGGGAAGGTCTCCGCCCCCGCGGCGCGGGAGATGGTGACCTCTCCGGTCTCCAGGGGCTGCCGCAGGACCTCCAGGGTCTGGCGGCTGAATTCCGGCAGCTCGTCCAGAAAGAGGACGCCGTTGTGCGCCAGGCTGATCTCTCCGGGCCGGGGGTTGGCGGTGCCGCCCGCCAGGCCGGCGGAGGAAATGGTGTGGTGCGGGGCCCGGAAGGGCCGCCGGGTGACGATGGGGCTGGCGGGACCCGTGAGCCCGGCAACGGAGTGGATCTCCGTGGTTTCCAGCATCTCCTCCAGGGTCATGGCCGGGAGGATGGAGGGGAGACGGGAGGCCAGCATGCTCTTGCCCGCGCCCGGCGGGCCGGAAAGCAGCACGTTGTGGCCCCCGGCCACCGCTACCTCCAGAGCGCGCTTCACATCCTCCTGCCCCTTCACGTCGGCAAAGTCGGCCTCGCTCCCCATGAGGGAGGACAGAGCGGGCGCTTCCGCCTTTTCCAGGGGCGCTTCCCCCCGCAGGTGGGCCAGCAGCGCGCCCACGTCCGCCGCGCCGAAAACCTCCAGCCCCTCGGCAAAGGCGGCCTCGGCGGCGTTGCCGGCGGGGACAAAGAGGGTCCTGACGCCCTCCCGCCGGGCGGCGAGAGCCATGCTCAGCGCGCCGGGAACGCTTCGCAGCAGCCCGTCCAGGCTCAGCTCGCCGAAAAAGGCGCAGTCCTCGGGCAGGGGCGGCAACTGCTGTGTGGCCGTGAGCACCCCCAGAAAGATGGGCAGGTCGTAGGCGGTGCCGCCCTTGCGCATGTCCGCAGGGGCCAGGTTCACCGTGATCCGCCCCGGCGGAAAGCGGAAGCCCCGGCTCCGCACCGCGGCGCGGACCCGTTCCCTGGCTTCCTTCACCGCCGCGTCCGGCAGGCCGACGATATCAAAGACGCTTTGCACCCCGTGGGCGGCAAAACACTCCACGGTCACGCCGTAGCCGCGGATGCCGCGGACGCCCGTCGTGCGGACGGTGGTGGTGCCTGCCATTTGCTTCCCTCCCTGTAGGGATCGTCCCATGGGGGCACAATCCGGCACAATAATCTAGCTTATTCTACCGTATCCGCGCCGCCATTGCAAGGAAAAAGAAAGGGACTGCTGCGGAAATAAGACCGCAGCAGTCCCCCATTTCGATCATCCCCGAAGGGAATATCACTACCGCAAAAGCGGGCATATCATCGGGGGCGCTGCAAAATGCAGCGCCCCGAAAACGCTTCGATGTTCTTCAGACCTGGAGAAGGAGCTCCTCCTCGCTGACCTCCTCGTCGGTCCACTTCTCTCTTGGCAGCTCGCCGTCAAAGGCGTGATACCGGTATTCCCGGAAAACCGGCTCCGCCGGCTTCGCGCCCGCCCCCTTGGACGGGAAGGGCCAGGCGGAGGCGTCCTTCGCTTCGGGATTCCAAAGATACTGCTCCGGGATACCCTGCTCCTCCCGTATCTTTTTGCTTCCCTGGAGGTCCATCTTCACCCATTCCTCGTCCAGGTCGCCGGCCAGCTCCTGATACAGCGCTTCGTCCTTCCCGTTCAGGAAGATGAGGTCGGCCATCGCGGCTTTCATCTGACGGGATGCCTTTTCCAGATGGTCCCTGCCGGCGGGGCTTTTGCCCTCCTTCGCTGCGGCCAGGCACTCCTGTTTCAGCGCCTGCGCATCCTCATCCAGCCTGCGCAGCAGCTTCAGCTGGTCCTGCCTGTCCCCCAGGGAACGCTCCAGTTCCCGGTCCCGGACCCATTCGTAGACCAGCTCGCTCTCGTTGATCGCGGGGTCCTCCGGGTGCAGGGAGGCGTAGAGGGATTTTTCCGCCGCTGCCTCCGCCTGATCCTCCAGCGCTTCCTCGGGATGCATCTTCGCCAGTTCGTCAAAGAGGTCCTTTTCCACCGCTTCTTTCTTGACGGTCATGCGCGCGATCTTCGTCAGGACCTCCATATCGTGGATAAACCCGGAAGCAAACTCCTTGGGAAGCCCCAGGGCCTTGCCCAGCGCCAGCCATTTGCTCCGGTCGCGCAGGGCCGGCTCGAAGACCTCCTCCCGGAACAGGTCCTGCTCCGGATGCTCGCCGGGATAGGCGACCAGCTTGTCCGCGACGGCCTGCATCCCGGCGGACAGATAGGTCAGCACCGGCACGACGGTCATCGTGAATTCGTTCCGGTAAAGGATGTTGTCTCGTTTTGTGCGGAATTCTTCATAAGTCAGGGGCATCCGTCTTCCTCCTTTGTTCGAAACGGGCCGGCGACTGCGCGGTCATGCTGCGGCCGGCCCTGGAAATCCTTATATTTTTGTTGCAGTATATCATGGCAAGCGAACGGAAACGTAACAAAAAAACAGGGGATTTCCGGATGATTTCAAGAAAAACGGTCATTTTCGCCTTCACCGCCGAAAAAAAGCCGCGCAGCGGATGGCTGCGCGGCGAAAACGGGCATGGGATCATTTCTTGTTCTTGGGATCGTAGTTTTCTCCGAAAAGAAGATTGTCGTAGTCGATTTTGGGCAGCTTGGAGATGGTGGATTCCGGGTCCACCGCTTCCTCTGCGGTCTTTTCCTTTTCCTCCATGGAGGAAAAGGCGCGGTTGATGATCTCGGCGATGTTCTCCACCGTATCCTGGCTGACGCCGCCCTCCTTTGGCGCTTCCGCTTCGGGCGGGGGCGTCTCCTCCGGCGCGTCCTCCGGCTGGGGCTGGGGCTCCGGCTGCGGGGGCACGGGCTCCACGAAATCGTAGATCCGGCTCAGGCTCTCCGCATAGGCGGCCATGGCGGCCTTCAGCTTGTCCATATAGCCGGCGGTGGCGCGCTTGGCGTTCATCAGGGCGGCTTCCTCGGCGGCAAGGGACGCCCGGAGCTCGGCCCGGCGCGCTTCCGCTTCCTCCTCCGCCTGGCGCAGCAGCTCGCCGCGCCTGCGGTCCACATCCTCCTGGATGGAATCCCGCTCCGCCTCCGCGGCGGCGGTGATCTCCTTGGCCGTCCGCTCCGCCTGGAGCAGGGCCATGCGCATGGCGTCCTCCGTGGAGCGGTATTCCTCCACCTTGTCCACCAGCACCTTCATTTTGTTTTTCAGGATGCCGTTTTCCTTGTAGAGGGCGGAATAATCCTGGGTCACCTGGGCCAGGAATTTGTCCACCGAGGCGGTATCGTAGCCGCCGAAAACGGCTTTTTCAAATTCGCTGCTCGAAACTTCCTGGGGTGTCAGCAATGTGATTCATCCTTTCCCGGAGCGGCAGAAGCGCGATCAGAAGTAGACGCCGTTGTTCTCCAGCTCGTCGATCAGGTCGCCGAGGATATCCACGTTGTAGGGCGTGACGATGAAGGTGCTGACGGCGACCTTCTTGATCTTCCCGTCCTGCGCATAGGCGACGCCGCTGACGAAGTCCAGGATGCGGCGGGAGACCTCCTTGCTGGTGTTCTCCAGATTCAGGACCACGGTGCGCTTGTCCCGCAGATGGTCGGCGATCTCCCGGGCAGCCTCATACTGCTCCGGCATCACCAGCACCACCTGGAGACGGGCCGTGGCGTGAATGTTCACGACCTTGTTGCCGGTCCGCTTTTCCGGTACGTTCAAATCCTCGCCCTCGATCCAAGAGGAGGAGGCGGCAGCCGGCTTCGGCTTCTCCTCATAGTCCTCAAAGGTCTCGTCGTCATAGGGCCGTGCGATCCGCTTCAGATTATCCAGAATTCCCATATTACCCTTCTCCGTTTCTCAAGGCTGCGATGCCGTCCGCGCTCCGAAGATGGCGCTTCCTACCCGGACCATATTGGCGCCGGACACTATCGCTTGCGCAAAATCTCCGCTCATTCCCATGGACAAACACCATATATGGGTATTATCGTATTTTTTCTCCCGTATGTCAATATAAAGCTGATACATTTCGTCAAAATAAGGATAATTTTTTGCGCCGGGCCAGGGAAGCCCGGAATTTTCCCACGCAGGAGGGATGGCCATTAGCCCCTCCAGACGCAGATGGGGCAGGGAAGCGGCCATGGCGGCGGCCTCGTCCGCCGCCTCCGGCAGGAAGCCGCCTTTGGTTTCCTCCCGGCCGATGTTCACCTGCAGGAGGATGGGCTGCACGATGTCCAGCATGCCGGCGCGCTTTTCCAGGAGCTCCAGCAGCTCCGTGCTGTCCACGGACTGGATCAGGTCCGCCCTGCCGGTGACGAGCTTCACCTTGTTGTGCTGCAGGCGGCCGATGAAGTGCTTGGGCGCGCCGTCATAGGCCCCCTGGGCGTCCTTTTCCAGCAGCTCGTTCACCCGATTTTCCCCGCAGGCGTCCACCCCGGCGGCCACGGCCTGGCGCACGGCCTCGGCGTCCTTGGTCTTGCTGGCGGCCACCAGGAAAATATCCTCCGGCTTTCTTCCGGCGCGGAGGGCGGCCTCGGCGATCTCCTCCCGGACGCGCCTGACGTTTTCTGCAATGGAGCTCATTCAGCCCACGACCTTTCCTTCATAAAGGTTTTTCGCGCTGACGATGACCTGGTCCCCGGGGCGGAGCGTGTCGCTCGTGACCATGTAATAATCCCCGAAGTCCCGCTCGACCTTCACCAGCTTCTTTTCCACCAGCAGGGCGGTCTGCACATAGACGCAGGCGCGGCCCTGATCGTCCACATGGAGCCCCTGGCGTGGGATGCGCAGGCCGCTGGCCTCCGCCAGCACCAGCTCCGCATCCTGAAAGCGCATGGTCATCACGTCGCCCAGATGCTCGCCGCTGCTGAGGAGCACGGCGCGCCGGCCGTCCTCCTCCGGGCTCAGCCATTCCACCTTCATGGTGAGCTGTTCGCCGTAATACCGACCGAAGCGCACGTCCACTCTCTCCGCGCCGTCCAGCCGCACGGCGTCCGCGTCGTCCAGCAGGGCGGCGAAATACCATTTGCTGCCGCTGACCAGCTTGCCCAGAGACCAGTCGGGCACGCCGTGTTCCTCGCTGAGCAGAGAACGGAGCTCCGAAGGAGAAATTTCCTTCAGGCGGCTGTAGCCCAGCTCCTCCCAGCCGTCCACGCTGGCGCTGTAAAGGCCGGAAACGGGGGCGTAGATGTCGTCGGAGCGGGCGGCGGGCCCCTGCTCCAGGCGGTGGACCTCCTCGCTGATCTCCCGCAGCCGGATCTGGACCTCCGCGGGCTTGCTGAAAGCGGCGAAGACCTGGGTCTGCAGGGTCTGGCTGATGGTTTCCGCCGCGCCGAAATCCCCCTCGAACACGCTCTGCCGCAGGCGGCGGATGCCGGACTGTATCTCGCTGTCCGCCTGCTGGGAGGTCTCCGTGCCGGCGGCGCCCAGAAGGGCTGTCAGCTCCTCCGCCTCCGCGCGCAGCTCCGCCAGACGGACCGCCCGCAGCAGCGCTTCCTCGGAATCATATGCCTCCGCCACGACGCCCCCCGCGGAAACCCTGGTGCCCTCCGACAGCTTGACGCGCACGGAGCTGTAGACGCTGTAGAGTACCTGCTCCTCTCTGGCGACGATGCCGCGGACGTCCACGCTGTCCCGGATGCTGAGACCGGTGACCGGCGCCGTCCGATAGGGATCGTTCAGGGCCTGATAGGCATAGATGCCCAGCCACACCAGCAGTGCGGCGACGATGAGGTAGCAGGCCAGCTTCAGGGTCAGGTTCGAGTTTCTCATTTCTAGGCTCTCCCGGAGGTCCCGTCAGGGGGTATGGGGTCATTCCGCCGCCGCCGGCAGCGGCAGGGGCCGCGCCGGGATGATGGTGGAAATGGCGTGCTTGTAGATCAGTTCCTGCTTCCCCTCGCAGTCCAGCACCACGGTGAAGCTGTCGTAAGCGGTGACGCAGCCCCGCATCTGGAATCCGTTCATGAGGAACAGGGTCAGGGGCAGCTTTTCTTTCCTGGCGCCCGCCAGGAAGCTGTCCTGTATGTTGATGGTTTTCTGCATGTTTTCCGCATCCTTTCTGTTTCCGGCAGGGGACGTATGCCGCCTCCCGACCTGTTTTTGACAGGTCAAATTATACCAGAAATTTCCAGGATTCTTGTCGAAAACAGGGAGGCTTCCTGATAATTCGTTTCTTTTTCCCAAAGAAACCAGTGGACATCCTCCTTGCCCCGCAGCCAGCTGAGCTGCCGCTTGGCATAGCGCCGGGAGGCAAGCTTGATCTGCTCCGCAGCCTCCGCAAGAGTGCATTCTCCCCGCAGGGCAGCGGCGGTCTCCTTGTAGCCGATGGCCTGCATGGCCGTGTCCTTTTCCGTGACGCCCAGGGCCAGCAGGGCGCGCACCTCCTCCGCGAGCCCCTGGGCGAACATACGGTCCACCCGGGCGTTGATGCGGTCGTAGAGCTGCGCCCGGTCCCGGAAGCTCAGGGCCACGGTGCAGGCGGCGTAGCGCGGCGCAGCGGCGCGGCTCTCCTCGTCGAAGGCGCTAATGGTCTTTCCCGTGAGCCGGAAGATCTCCAGGGCACGGACGATGCGCTTCCGGTCGTTGGGGTGGAGCTTTGCCGCCCGTTCCGGGTCCGCCGCGCGGAGCTTTTCCAGCATGTTCTCGCCGCCCAGGGCGTCGTATTCCGCCTCCAGCGCTTTTCGCAGGTCGCCGTCCCCGGCGGCGAAGCCCGTGCCCCGCAGCAGCGCTTCGATATACAGGTTGGTGCCCCCCACCAGGATGGGCAGCCTGCCCCGCGCCAGGATGTCGTCGGCGCAGGCGGAGGCCTCCAGCACATAGCGGCCCACGCTGTAGCTTTCGCGGGGGTCCACGGTTCCCACCAGGTGGTGGGGGACGCCCTCCGTTTCCTCCGGCGTGGGGGCGGCGGTGCCGATGACCATGCCCCGGTAGAGCTGCATGGCGTCGGCGGAGATGACCTCTCCGTCCAGCGCCTTGGCGAGCCTGACCCCCAGGGCGGTCTTGCCCGTGGCGGTGGGGCCGGTGACGACCAGGATGCCCTTCGCCATCAGCCTTGGGTCAGCTCGTCCAGGGTCATGCCGAAGCTGGGGAGGAAGCGTTCCATGAAGTAGGCGATCTCCGGCAGCCGGGAAGCCTCCAGGGTCTCCCGTATCTGCTTCTCCGCGCTTCGGAATTCCTCGTTGCCCGCCCGCAGCTCCTCGATGCACTTGATGTAGGCGCTCAGCTTGTCCGCCGCCTTCACCAGCTCCCTGGTCTCGCCGCTGCCGCCGTGCAGCAGCTCTCCGTAAGCGGGGCGCATGTCCTCCGGCAGCAGGGAAAGCAGCTGCGCCTCCGCCTGGCTTTCCACCGCCTTGTAGGAGCGGCGGATATCCTCGTTGAGGTATTTCACCGGCGTGGGCAGGTCTCCGGTGATGATCTCGCTCATATCGTGGAAAAGGGCTGCTGCAGCGGCCTCCTCCGGGTCGGCGGCCCGGCCGAATACGTCCCTGCGGATCACCGCCAGGGCATGGGCCAGCACCGCCGTCATCTGGCTGTGCTCCAGCAGGTTTTCCTCAAAGCTGTTGCGCATGAGGCCCCAGCGGCGGATGTTGCGCATCCGGGCGGCCAGGGCGAAAAAAGCGTTTTCCATGGCGCTCCTCAATCGGCGCTCCGCAGGCCTTGGAAAAAGGACTGCATCCGCCGCAGGCATTCCGCCTCCAGGATGCCGCCGTAGACGGCGGGGCGGTAGCCGTAGTTTTCTTCAAACAGGTTCAGCACGCTGCCGCAGGAGCCGGTCTTCTCGTCCCTGGCCCCGAAGCAGACCCGCTTCAGCCTGGCGTTGAGGATGGCCCCGGCGCACATGGGGCAGGGCTCCAGGGTCACATACAGGCTGCAATCGCTGAGCCGCCAGTCTCCCAGCGCCCTGCAGGCTTCGTCGATGGCCGCGATCTCCGCGTGGGCCAGGGCGGATTTTTTCTCCTCCCGCCGGTTGCGGCCCCTGCCGACGATCACCCCGTCCCGGACGATCACGCAGCCCACGGGCACTTCCCCTGCGGCAGCCGCCTCGTCCGCCAGGGCCAGGGCCGCCCGCATCCAGCGCTCGTATTCCATCAGCCCCAGGGCATGGGCTTGGGCGGGCGGTCCGGCGTCACGGTGAGGCCGAAGTGGGTTTCCAGCACCTCCGGCAGCTCCTCCCAGGTCACGTCCCGGTGCTCGGTCCCCGCGGCGGTGGTGATGTTCAGGCTCAGGTTGGACATGCTGATCTTCCCGTCGTCGGTGAAGCGGTTGATCATGAGCATCATGCGGAAGACGGACCAGGGACTGTGGTTGACATAATAATTGCTGACCTGGAAATCCTCGTCCATAGCGGGCTTGTCGATAAAGCCCATCAGGTCCTGGAATTCCCCGCCCCGCCGGATCTGCACCGTGTATTCCACCTCGGGCACCGTTCCCGGCACCACCCGATACACCATGCCGTGCACGGTCTGGGGCACGTCGTATTCAAGGCGCAGGGGACGGCAGAAGCAGTCGCCCCCGAAGCCCACGTCGCAGATATAGCGGACCCCGTCCGCCTCCGTCAGGTTCATGCGGTGCAGGTAGCCGCCGAAGGTCTTCCCGTCCCGGCTCAGGCGCGTCAGCACCCCGTAGGCGGGGAAGCCCATGTCCCGCAGGATGGCACAGAAAAAGCCGTTCATCTCAAAGCAGTAGCCGCCCCGGCGGCGCGTCACGATCTTGTCGAAAAGGTCCTCGGTCTTGAGGGATATGTCCTTGCCGTTGTAAACGTCCAGATTCTCAAAGGGGACGTGGGTGGCATAGCAGCGGTGGAGGCGGATGAGCCGTTCCGTGTCCGTGCCCCCCTCGGTATAGCCGATGCGGTCAAACAGCGCCTGCAGGTCCATGGGTCTCTCCCTTCCTGTTTTTTTCTTATTTTATCATTATACATGCAGCCGGGCGAGAAATCAACTGCTCTTGAGGCGTCGCTGTCAGCAACTTGAAGCGCTGACGCTTTTTGAAGCAACAGCGGGTTGCTTGCGGGAAGTACGTCCGCTGTATTATAATAACTGCAAGCTTGATGGCGGGAGGTATGATAATGGATACGAAAGACGTGATCTATGAGCTCAGGACGAAGAACGGACTGACCCAGGACGATCTGGCCGAAAAGGTCCTGGTCACCCGGCAGGCGGTCTCCCGTTGGGAAAACGGGGAGACGGTGCCCAACACGGAGACCCTGAAGCTGCTTTCCAGGCTGTTTCGCGTTTCCATCAACACGCTGCTGGGTTCGCCCCACGAGCTGATCTGCCAGTGCTGCGGGATGCCCCTTGAGGATTCCATCCTCGGCAGGGACAGGGACGGCACGCCCAACGAGGACTACTGCCAGTGGTGCTACGCGGACGGGACCTACACCTACAGCGACATGGATACGCTGATCGACGTCTGCGTGGGCAATATGGTGGGCGAGAACTTCACCGAAGAACAGGCCCGCGCCTATCTGAAACAGACGCTGCCGAAGCTGGATTACTGGAAGCGGTATGAGGAATTGAGCGACGGCGGTCAGTTCGAGGCTTTCAAGCAGCAGCTGATCAATGAGATCAACGAGCTTCACATCGAGGGGCTGCCCAGGGTCGACAGGCTCAACGCCCTGGTGGGAAGCTACGTCAATCTGGAATACCGGCTTCCCGGCGGGATGAAAGCGAAATTCCTGGACGACGGCACGACCTATCTGGGAAACCAGCTGGAGTCGGAATTCGGGGGAGAGCGCTGCTTCGGCGTTCTGGCGAACATGGATTTTATCCTCGTCTGCACCTACGGAGAGAATGGGGCCGACCCGGAGCTGGTCCTTTACAAAAAAAGATAAGTCCGCGCGCAAGGGCCGCCCGGTTGCCGGGCGGCCCTCAAGCTGTCGACAAAGTGTCGACAGCTTGAGCGCAAAATCAGAAATGCATTCTGATTTTGCAAGGATATTACGTGAGGGGGGGGATTCCCGTCCCCCCTCACGGTTCCCCCATGCATGTCGAACCTCTGCCGATAGGTTTGTCTACAGTCTGAGGGCCGCCCGGTT
>JAEETX010000066.1 GCA_016286665.1 Oscillospiraceae bacterium | reverse complement strand
GCGGTGACGGTGATGTTCACATTGCGCGGCGCGGAGGGAAGATGGCTCCCGTCCGCCTTCCTAGAGGAGGGCACCAGGTAGCTGCCGCCCGAATCCTCACTGCGGATCAACACGTAATTAAAACCGCTGCTGCCCATTAGCAGGCACCAGTCTCCGTTTTCCATGGTCTCCGGCGAAGCCGCCTCGCGGTAGCCCGACACGGAGGAAGGGGGATCCAGCTTCGCGTAGCTGGAGGTAAAGAGGCCGTAGACCTTCGTTCCCTTGAGGATGGTGAATTCATCCAGGGCCGGGTCATAGGAGCCGGCGCTCAGGGGCCAGGTCCCCACCGGATAGGCGTTTGCGATCTCGGCGGGCAGCTTTTCGGTCTGCTGCGGCGCGTAGGACACCGTTTTGCTGACCGTCTCCGTCCCGGTCACGCCCACGTGGGCGTAATCAAAAGCGGAACTGGCCCTGCCGTTCCTGGTGAGGGTCGCGCCGGTAATCAGCTGGATCTGATGGTTCTGGCGGTTGTAGAAGCTGTAGTTGCCATACAGGCGGGTTCCGTTCAGCTCGCCGCCGGACACGATGGGATTGATGGTGTAATACATGCCGCTGTTGCCGCCGCCGACGGTATTGCTGGGCTTTTTGGCAGTGGCCCGCAGGTCGTCCTTGCAGCGGATGCCCTGGTATTCGTAGAGAGTCTGAGCCATGCCGGGAGAGAGGACGGCCATGTTGATGGCGCTGGGATCCACGGCGCTGCCCCAGAAGGAATCTGCCCCGAAGAGGCCGTTAGTGCCGGAAAGGCTCGCACCGCTCCAGAAGGACGGTTCACCGGCGATGGCGTTCCTGCCGGTGGAGTTGCCCGCCCAGATGGTGATGGTGCTCTCTTCAGGGCGGAAGCCCATCTCCACGTGGTAAGGCACCCACATTTCCGTCGTGCGGGGGTCTCCGTCCCATTTCGCGGGGTCCCAGCCGGGCAGAAGCTCCTCCTGCTCACGGAAGAGGATCAGGATATGGTCCTGCTCGCGGCCCTTGTACTGATGGTCGTCCACCTCCAGGGAGATATGGCCGATATTGCGGATGCACATACGGATGGCTCTGCCGATGACCGCGTTGACTTCGTTGCCCGCGCCGCCGTCGGAGCCCATGTCGCCGCTGACGCCCAGTTCTTCGGCCAGGGGGCCGTTGAGCATGATGTGAAGGGTGCTGTCGCTGCCGGTGCCCAGGCCGTGGTACCACATCTTATCGTAGTCCCAGCCACTGGCCAGCATTTCCATGGCTGCGAGGATCACCGGGAAATGCTCCGGCTTTGCCCCGGCCATGACCGCGTTGATGGCCACCTTCTCCACCGTGATGGCGCCGCCCTGGAATTTCAGCCAGCCCAGCACGTCGTTGGGGTATTTGCCCCGCTCGGAACCGGCCAGCATCTCCTGCACAAGCTCCTCCGAAGGGGGTACCAGGGGAAGCCCGTCGCCGAAGTTTCCGTAGAAACCGAGTCCGTCGTTGGTGCCGACCCGCGCAAGGTCCGGTCCGTAGCCGGAGCCCGCGTCCATCATGGCGATGTGGTTGAAGATCTGCTGTGCCTCGGCATAGCTCTCCGCCTCGATCTCGATATAGCGGTCGTTGCCGAAGCCCTGCATGGTGTCGTAGTAATTCAGGGGCTTGGGATGGCGCTCCTGCTCGGTGAGGGGCGCGGTGAGGGCGTATTCCGCCTGCTCAAGGGCCGTCTTGTCCGCCACGCCGGCGAACTCCATCCACTCCTTATCCACATAGTCGGTGGTATTCAGCACATGCGCCTTGAGGTAGTCCATGGCCTGGCGGCCGGGGCGGTTGTTGGCGCTGGTGTACTGCTCTGCCGTGGCCATCAGGGAATGGTCCATGACGACCCGGCGGGCCAGGGACATGCCGTTGGCACGGAAGCCCTGATTCTGGATGCGGTGGAACATGGAGGTGGTCATATAGGCGCAGGGGATGCCGCGGGATTCAACTGCTTTTACATGGGTGGAACTCCACCACGAGCAGCAGTTTCAGTCGCCGACCCCCATGATGATGGCGTCGACCTTCTCCGCCCAGGTGTCGTACACGATGTCTGCCCGGATATTCCAGGCGTGGCCCACGGCGGGGATATACTGGGTATCCGCCGGGAGCTCGGAGCCGATGCCCTGGGCCTCCGGATCGGGGATGACCAGCTGCACCGTCAGGCCGGGATGCTCCTTCTCCCACTTTTCCTTGAGCATCTCGGCAATGGCATAGGGGGGCTCCGCGTCCAGGGGCTTGTAGTACCAGGCCACCCCCAGGCGCAGGGTGCGCTCACCCGTGCCGTTGAGGATATCGATCACGCCCTGACGGTCCGCCAGCGGGGTTTCCAGCCGGGGTTCCACCGTGCCCAGGGGATTGAGAAAGCGATAGGTGTGGGTCGCTTTCACCGTCACGGGCAGGAAGAACGCAGACAGGATCGCCGCCGCCAGCAGAAAGCAGAGCAGAGACCGAAGGTTTCTTCTTGCAATACTCATTCCTGAATCTCCTTCAATAGAAGTTCCGATTATCTGGCCCATGCGCCGTGGCCGCTCTCGCCGGTGTCCAGCCTGTACTCCGCGCCGTCGGCGACGACCTGAACGGCGTTCGTGACCCCGTTCACGGCCCGCACGGCGAACACATAGTCCCCATCCGGGTCAAGGCCTTCAAAGGTGTAACTGCGGGCATCCGCGGAGAGGCCCACCCAGGCGGGCGCAGCTGCGCGCGTGATCTCGGGGAATGCCGACGCCTGTTTGGGGATGGCGGAACCCGCCGCCTCGGCGGGGACCGCGATGGACGCGCCGATGGCCGCCGTCACGCCGCCGGGATTCCGGATGCCGGCAGCGGCGCCGCCGGTGCAGGTGACCTGATAGCCCGTGACGGGACTTCCGCCGTCGCTGGCGGGCGCCTCCCAGGTAAGGGTGGCGGTCGTGCCGGAGTACGTCACGGTGAATGCCGCAGGCGCGCCGGGGGCGGTAGCGTCCCGTCCGGCCCGGGTCAGGGTCGCGCCGGTGATGAGCCGGTTCTGGAAGGCGGAAACCCCGTAGAGGGTGCCGGAATCCTTATAGAGCCGCGCGCTGTCCGGATCGCCCACGATCACGGGCCAGAGCAGATAGCGGCTGCGCAGCTTGGTGCCGGTGCCGGCCTCCAGCAGGTAATCCAGCAGCGCTTTTTTGCTGCTGATGCCGTTCTGGCTGCGGGCCAGGTCCGCCACGTTGCGGGGAATGGTGGCGATCGCCAGGCTCGTTGAACCCGCGTTGCGGATGTTCGTCAGCACCTGCATGGGGTCGAAGGACGAGTTGACGCCGCCGTTGGCGCCATACATGGTCGAGGCCGTATAACCCAGCAGGGTCACGGTGCTCTGATCCCGGCGGAAGCCCAGCATCTCATTCTGGCCCTCCCACCCCTGGGGCAGAAGGCCGGGCACCTCGCCGAAAACGGTGAGGGCGATGTCGTTCTGCCGCCCGGCGCGGGCCGTGCCGTCCGTTTCGCCGGTGCGGTTGACGCCGATGTTGCGCACGCACATGCGGAAGGCTCTGCCGATGCCATTGTTGGCCTCGTTGCCGCTGCCGATATAGCCCCAGCGCCCGGAGATATTCAGTTCATCCACGATGGGGCCGCTGACCACCAGCATCATGGTATAGTTTTCGCTGGAGGTGAGCGCGTGATAGAGAAGATTCCCCTCGTCCCAGGCGCTGGCATAGGCTTCCAGCGCAGCCAGGATCACGGGGAAGTATTCGGGCCGTGCGCCTGCCATAACGGCGTTGACCGCGGCTTTTTCCACGGTGATGTATCCGCCGCGGGGCATGATCTGGCCGATGACGTCGTTTCTATCGCGGGTCGTGGCGGCCAGCATTTTGTCCACCAGCTCCGGCAGGGGCATCACCATGGGCAATCCGTCGCTGAAGCCGAGCTTCACCGCCAGCTCGTTGAACTGCAGGGCGGCTCTTTCCTCGCTGGCAGCCTGCAGGGTGAAGGTGGCCGCCGCGGGGTCGAAGCTCCCGTCCGTCCAGCCCGTGATATCCCGCAGGGTGATCGCCCGGGGGCTGCGTTCTTCTTCCGTCAGCGGGGCGGTGAGGGCTTGCTTCACCTGGTCATAGACGCTGACGGGGAGATTCTTCGTCACCGTGACGAAAGCGGTATTCCGCAGGAAATCGGTGTTGGAGGATGCGCTCATCTGGTTGAAGCCCGCGCTGTAGAGCCCCGCATCCAGGACGGCCCGCCGGAGCCCGGTGAAGCCGTTGTCCACCGCCCCCGTATCCAGGGAGCGTTCATACTGGGGATGGGTCAGCACCACCACGGGCGTGCCCAGCTTCTCCACCATTCTGGCGTGATAGGCCGCCCACCAGGCGCTCTGGGTGCAGTCGGCCACACCCAGCACCACGGCGTCATAGGCGGCCAGGGTCTCATAGTATTCCAGAGGCTTCGCGCCCGTTGCGCTGCCGATGTTGTAAAGCGCGGCCGTGACGCCGAATTCCTGCTCCAGCAGCTCGCCCACGGCCCGGACCGCATGAGGGTTCTGGGCTTTGCCGTAGTAGGCGAGGGCGATGTTCTTCCCCTCCAGGGAGCTGAGGCGCTCCGCCAGAGGCTGATTGTCGGGCGGCGTGATCTCCCCCAGGGGGTTCATCACCGTGATGGTCACGCTCCCGTCCGTCCCGAAGCTCACGCTGCCATCCGCGCGGGCTGCGGGGGCCATGATCCCGATGAGAAGACAAATCGTCAGGGCGACCGTCAGGAATCTCGGGATCCCTTTTCTTTTCATGGTTGTCTTCCCTCCTTTGAGTTTCGGAATCACCGCCGAAAAGCGGTGCTTCCATAACGAAAGCCGTGTGTACGCTCTTTTGCTCTCACCTCCCCTTCTGATCCCCGGAAGCGCCGGGAGCGGACGGCTGCCAGTGGCGCTTTTCCCCGTCCCAGCGGGTCAGGCGCTGCTGATCGAAATACTCCATGATCAGCTGGGCCTGCTTGCGCGGACAGCCCAGCAGATCCCGGGCTTCGGCCAGGGTGAAGCTGTTCTCCCCGGTGCCCCGGCGCAGGGTCTCCTCCGCCGAGGCAAGCGCGCTGCGGGAAAGCAGCACGTCGTCGGACAGCCGCACCAGCTCTCCCGCGCGGAGAAACCAGTTCATGATCTCGCTCTGCTCCCTGTCGGGAATATTCAACGCAGCCGCGGCCTCGCTCCAGCGAGGCGGCGTCAGCGGCGTTTCCTCAAATAATGCCCGCAGCCGGTCCATGAGGGCGCGGGTCCGTTCGTCGGGCCTGGGCTCCCAGCCGGGGAGCCGGACGCCCGTTTCCTCCTGCAGGAGGATCCCCTCCGCCTCCAGATGCTGGAACAGCGCCCGCTGCTCCTTTGGCTCCGTCTGCGGGAATTGGACCTGCGCCGCCTCCTTTTTCGGCACGGAGAAGCGCAGGGGATATTTCTGAAAATATCCCGTCAGCCAATCGGTCATTTCTTTCTTCAGCGCGGCAAGGGCCGACGCCTCCATCCAATAACCGTCGGGCAGCCGGCACAGGATGCCTTCGGAGGCCAGCCTTTCCGCCAGGACGGCGGTCTCCTCCTCCCCCGCGGAGAGGGTTTCCCCCATGCGCCGGAGGGTCCAGGGTCGGGCGTCCTTTTTCATGGCGGCTTCGAGGATGCGCGCCGGGTCGCCGCTCTGCAGGGCTTCAAGGCGCTTCAGATCCTCCTCCCTGCGCTTGCGCCGATGCTTGGAGGCAGCCGCATCCAGCACGACGCCGCCCCCGATGGTGACCACGGGGGAATAGAAGCGGAAGATCATCCGGTCCTCCGGCAGGACGGCCAGGGGCGTTTCCAGCTCCAGCTGGGCAAAGGCGCTCTCGCCGGGCTGCAGGCTCTCCCGATCCAGCAGGGCCACCCTGGCCAGGGCTTCGGCGGTGCCGTGGTGTACATGGACCCGGGCCCGGTTCTTCATCTCCGGCGCGTCGGGCAGCAGCTCCAGCTGCACGTCGATCCTCCGGCTCTCCTCCATGGCGCCGGGGGTCATGAGCCAGCCGCCCCGCTCTGCGGTCTCCTTTTCCACGCCGGGCAGATTCACGGCCACCCGCTCCCCGGCCTGCACCGTTTCCCGCTTTTCCCCGTGGACCTGCAGGGTGCGCACGCGCACCTCCTTGTGGGCGGGCAGCAGCTCCATGGCGTCCCCCACCCGGATGCTGCCGCTCCAAAGAGTGCCCGTCACCACCGTGCCGAAGCCGGCCATGGTGAAGGCTCGGTCGATGGCCAGCCGGGCGACGCCCGCCGAGGACCGGGGCGGGATGCCGACGCACAGCTCCCCGATGGCGCGGATGAGGGCGTCCACGCCCTGCCCGGTGACGGAGGAGACCTCCAGCACCGGCGCATCCTTCAGGGGGCTGTCCTTCAGGTATTCCGCCACATCCTCCCGCACCAGCTCCAGCCATTCCCCGTCCACCAGGTCGATCTTCGTCAGGGCCACGATCCCCCGCCGGATACCCAGCAGCCGCAGGATATCCATGTGCTCCCGGGTCTGGGGCATCACCCCTTCGTCCGCAGCGATGACGAACAGCACCAGGTCGATCCCCGTGGTCCCCGCCAGCATGGTGCGGACGAATTTCTCATGCCCCGGCACGTCCACGATGCCGATGCGCTGCCCGTCCGGCAGGTCGAAGGGGGCGAAGCCCAGCTCGATGGTGATGCCCCTCGCCTGCTCCTCCTTGAGCCGGTCGGTGTTGACGCCGGTCATGCAGCGGACAAGAGCTGTCTTGCCGTGGTCCACGTGGCCCGCGGTGCCCATGATGATGCGCTTTTCCATCTCCGGCCGTCTCCCTTCCAGGTCCTGGGGGCTTATGGCCCCCTTAAGAAAGCCGTCAGAGTTCCCCCTGACGGCGGATCAAGCGACGTTTTTTTCCTTCGCGGAAATAGCCCATCCCCGGGACAGCCGCAGGACACGGCTGCCCCGGGGCAGACTGGCGGGGATGTGTGCGAATCGAACACACCTGAGTCGGCGCGAACCGCCTCACGACCGGATTTGAAGTCCGGGCCGGCCACCGGGCCGGATCCACCCCCATGTTTTCTGTTGTTTCCGCGCTGCGATCATTCCACGATCAGCGCCTTCGGCCCCTTCTCCGTCACATAACCCACAACGGAAGCCCCGCCCGTTTCTTCTTTCAAGGCCCGCAGCAGGCTTTCCCCGTCCTTCTCCGCCACGGCGATCAGCAGGCCGCCGGAGGTCTGGGGATCAAAGAGGATATCCTGCAGGGGCAGAGGGATCTCCCGCGCCCAGCAGAGATCAGGCTCCACATAATCCCGGTTGCGGTAGGCGCCTGCGGGCACGAAGCCCATGTCCGCCAGCTCCCACGCCTCCCGGTGATAGGGCACGTCGCCGGCCCGCAAATGGATGGTGCAGCCGCTGCCGGAGGCCATCTCATAGGCATGGCCCATGAGGGAAAAGCCGGTCACGTCCGTACAGCTGTGGGTCTCAAATCGGAGCATGCAGTCCCGCGGCGCGCGGTTGAGCGTCATCATCTGCGCATGGAGGCGCTTCATCAGCGCTTCCGGCACCAGGTCTCCCTTGGCGGCGGTACAGAGGATGCCCACCCCCAGGGGTTTGGTGAGGATCAGCACGTCGCCGGGGCGGGCGGTGCAGTTTTTCAGGATGCGCTTCGGGTCCGCAAAGCCGGTGACGGCCAGGCCGTATTTCGGCTCGCTGTCCTCGATGGTATGGCCGCCGGTGATGATGACCCCGGCCTCATAGGCCTTTTCATAGCCTCCCCGCAGCACGGCATGGATGGTCTCCCGGTCCATCTCCCGGCTCACGGTCATGATATTCAGGGCCAGGCGGGGCTCGCCGCCCATGGCGTAGACGTCGCTGAGGGCGTTGCAGGCGGCGATCTGCCCGAAGGTGAAGGGATCGTCGGCGATGGGCGGGAAAAAATCCACCGTCTGCACCAGGGCGGTATGCTCGTCGATCAAATAGACCGAAGCATCGTCGCTGCGGTCATAGCCCACCAGCAGCCGCTCATCCCGGCGCACCGGCAGCCCCTCCAGGAGCTGGGCCAGCATCCCCGCGCCCACCTTCGCGCCGCAGCCGGCGCAATTGGCCAGCTTGGTCATCTGAATATCGCTCATGAGACCTCCTCCGACGAAAAAATCACCCGGTATCCTCCGCCCAGGGCCTCCACCACCTTCTCCGTTCCCTCCGAAAGGAAATCCGGGAGCGGCAGGTCCGTCTCAAAGCGGAGACAGGTCCCGCAGGAGGAGCTCAGGTCCCGGGGAACAGGCATCAGCACGGCGCCGATCCCCAGGCCCTCCAGCCGCCGCCGCATGCGGATCGCATCAAAATGGGAATAAAAGGTGACAAAGCAGATCATTTCTCCAGGCGGAGCAGATATTCGTCCTCCCGGTCCTCCACCGTCACCCGGTAGCCCTCATGCTGGCCGTAGCGGGTGATATTTTCCACGGAGACACGGTTGTCCACCATGATCTCGTAGCTCGCTTCCTTACTTGTCATGGCCTTGCGGAGCATCAGCACCGGCTCCGGGCAGGAACGTCCTCTCGCGTCGATCATATGCTTACCTTCCCTTCTCTTTGCCGAATGTATTGGCAACTGCGACGATGCTGACGATGACGATGCAGACCACCACGGCGATCTTGCCGTTCAGGGTGGGTCCGTTGGCCGAGGAGGCCAGGGAGAAATTGTGGCACAGCGCCGCGCCTGCCAGGAAGCCCAGCACGGTGACGGCGGAATCGGTGTTCCCCTCCCCGGTGAGCACCAGCTGGCGAAGGGGACAGCCCCCCAGCAGGGTGCTGCCGTAGCCCACCAGGAGCATGCCCAGGAAATTCCACAGCCCGTCATTGTGCGCTACGGGCTGCCCCGCAAAGCCGAATTTGAAAAAGCCGAAGGCCAGATTGCAGATGAGAGCCGCCGCGAAGATGCCCACGAAACCCATGAGCAGGCGCACGGAGCGGAACAGGATCAGGTCCCGGATGCCGCCCACCATGCAGAGCCGCGTCAGCTGCGCCACGGCGCCCACGATCAGGCCCGCAGCCAGGGAGATGAGCAGCGGCGCGTGGCTGCCGCCGGGGCCTCCGCCGGCCTCCGTGGCGAAGAAAAGGACAGGGACGATCACCGCCAGGAGCAGCAGGGCCAGGGTCAGGATCGGCAGAGCCGCGCCTTCCGCCTTTGTCTGCTTATAGTTCCGCTTCAGGGAGTAGCCCTTTTTCAGGAACAGGACCCCGACGCCGATGCCGCAGGCAAAGCCCGCCAATCCCAGCAGCGCATTCCCGTCGCCGCCGGAGATGCGCAGGACCATCCGGAAGGGGCAGCCCAGGAACATCAGGCACCCCACCATGACGCACATGGCCAGCAGGAAACGGGTGACGGGGGAAGAACCGCCCTTCGGAGAGAACTCCTTCCGCCCCAGCGCCAGGAGGAAGGACCCCAGGATCAGGCCCACGATCTCCGGACGAAGATACTGCACGGCCCCCGCCCGATGCAGACCCATGGCCCCCGCCGTGTCCCGCAGGAAGCAGGCGATGCAGAAGCCCATGTTGGCGGGATTGCCCAGCTTGACCAGCAGGACGGCGATCACGCCGATCAGCAGCCCCGCCCCGCCGAGAAGGATGGTTTCTCTTTTTTCTTTCATAAGCCGGTTCTCCATTCCAATAATTGGTCATTATCCACAGACGGCCCCGGAAAATCCGCCGGTCTCATATCACATATTATACATATCTTTTGTGTGAATGCAAGTATAACTTTTTGTGAATATGCCGTTTTCGTTTCCCTTGACAGGCAGTTCCGCCCGTACGTATAATCATGCCGGACGGAACGCCCGATTCTTATACAGGGAGGACGGTATAAGCCATGGCAGCGAATCGCATCTATCTGGACCATGCGGCCACCAGCTTCCCCAAGCCGGCGGCGGTGACGGAGCGGATGGTGCAATACCTGACGAAGGTGGGCAGCAACGTGAACCGCGGCGTTTACGGCAGCGCCTTTGAGGCCGAAGAGCTCCTGTATTCCCTGCGTCAGGCGGTCACGTCCCTGTTCGGCGGAACGGACTGCCGCTACACCGCGTTCACCGCCAACGTGACCACCGCCCTGAATATGCTCATCAAGGGTCTGCTGCGCCCCGGCGACCACGTGCTGGTCTCCGCCATGGAGCACAATGCGGTGATGCGGCCCCTGAACCAGCTGGCAGACCGGGGCGTTCGTTATGATGTGATCCCCGCCGACAGCTGCGGCAATATGCTGCCGGAGGAAGCGGAAAGCATGCTCCGCCCCGAGACCCGGGCCGTGATCAGCACCCATGCCTCCAACGTCTGCGGGACGGTGCAGCCCATCGCCGCTCTGGGGGAGCTCTGCCGCCGGCACGATCTGCTCCTGATCGTTGACAGCGCCCAGACTGCAGGGCTCTTTCCCCTGCACATGGAGGAAATGCACCTGGCCGCCCTGGCGTTCACCGGGCACAAGACCCTGCTGGGGCCCCAGGGCACGGGCGGTTTCCTCCTCCGGCCGGACCTGGTGGGGGAAATGGAGCCGCTGATCGCCGGGGGCACCGGCAGCATCAGCCACCTGGAGCGGATGCCCGACTTCATGCCTGACCGCTTCGAGGCCGGAACGCCGAATATGCCGGGGCTCTACGGACTTTACGGCGCTCTGGAGGCCCGGAGCGAGCAAAGCCGAAGCGCCGCGCTGGCGCATGAGCTGGAGCTGACCGCCCGCTTTCTGGAAGGGCTCCGGGCGATCCCCCGCATCCGGCTCGTCGGGCGGGAGGACACAATTTCCCGCGCGCCGGTGGTCTCGGTCCAGATACGGGAAGGGGAGCTGGCGGAAGCCGCCCGGCTGCTGGACAGCCGCTGGGGCATCCAGACCCGCGTGGGACTGCACTGCGCCCCCCTTGCCCACCGGACCCTGGGCACTTACCCCCAGGGTACGCTGCGCTTCTCCTTCGGCGAGGGGAACACGGCGGAGGAGACGGATGTATGTCTGGAGGCGCTGGAGGAAATCTGCCGCACCCTGCCCCTGCGCCCCTGACCCTATAGCGGAAG
Source organism: Oscillospiraceae bacterium (assembly GCA_016286665.1). Taxonomy (GTDB): domain Bacteria; phylum Bacillota; class Clostridia; order Oscillospirales; family Oscillospiraceae; genus UBA1774. The sequence goes on along the minus strand of JAEETX010000066.1, from coordinate 4,701 downwards.
AAAAAGCGGAGAGGTCGTCTGTCAAAGGGCAGATGACCGCTCCGCTTTTTGCCTGGATTCCGCTGCTTTACAAAAGCCGCCGGATGACGTCGCCGCAGTCTCCGTCAATGCAGACGGACTGCTTTTCGATCTTTTCGGGGCAGAAGGCTTCGCTGAAATTGAGACAGGCATAGACGGCTTTGGGATTCTCGCTCGTCATCTGCCAGAAAGGGTATTTGATGATGACCGGTATATTATTCTCAGTGCGCACCATCTTGCGCCAAAACCCTGTTTTGGAACATTGTCGTTGCGTTTTTCGTCGGTTTGATGACCGTATCATTCCCGCTGGAGTCTCCGACCTTCCCTATGAACCGGTAGAAGATATCGACGCGCATAACGACTTCGCCATCCAGTTTTTCTTTCTCGTGTACGACTACGCGATCAATCAACGTGTGCAGGAGTTCGGACGACAGAGAATTGATTTCGGAGTATTCCTCGATCAGCTGGGAGAAGCTGCTCGCCTTTCTGATCTTCTGGCCGCAGGCTTGCTGATCCGTTTCAAGCTGGGCGATTTTCCCTTTCAGTTCTCTATATTCCATGCTGTACTTTTCTGACATGACCGCATATCTGTCATCCGATATCTTATGCAGCGCATGGTCCTCATAGAGCTGATTCAGAATGATGTCCAGCTGATCCAGTCTGGTTCTGTACGACTCCAGCTCCTTCATAAGCTGTTTCGACTTTACACCACAGCCTCTTTCGGACGCTTCCACAAGGAATGCGATATAAGCGTCTCTGTCTTCATGGCAAAGGCTTGCATGCCGGCGGATATCCTCCAGAAGAATGGCCTCGATCTGCTCCAGGGTGATGTAGTGAGCAGAGCATTCCTTTCCACCGTAGCGGCGATGCTTATTGCAGCAGAAATGTCCTTTGGACGTCCGTCCTTTCCTGGCGGCAAAGACCATACTCGTATTGCACCCGCCGCAGACCAGCAGGCCGCGGTACATATTGTCCGAGTTCTCCCAGGTACACGGCTGCTTTACAGATATCCTTTTTTGGACCGTGTCAAAGGTCTCCTGGTCCACAAGAGCCTGATGTGTATTCTCCACCGTGATCCAGTCGGTCTCAGGACGCGGAATGATCCGTTTGTCTTTGAAAGACCTCGTCGTGTACCGCAGACTGACCAGCTTCCCAAGGTAGATTGGATTGCTCAGAATCTGGTGAACAGTCTTTTTTACCCACGCATATGGGTGCTTCACTCGCTCGTTCGTGTGATACTTTCCATATTCGTCCATCAGAAATGCTCGCGGTGTCGGAATCCGTTCGTCCTCCAGCCATTTCGCGATGTGGTAGCAGCTTGTTCCCTCCAAAGCCATGCGGAACATCTTTTTTACGATGGGGGCATGCTCATCCGGAATCAGGTGGTGTCTGTCATCGGGATCCTTGCGGTATCCATATGCAGGAAAACCTCCGGTGTATTCTCCCTTGATCGCTTTTGTTCTGAACGCCGATTTGACCTTTTTGCTGCAGTCCTTCGCATACCATTCATTGATGATATTCTTAAACGGAGCGAACTCGTTGTCGCCATCTGCAGTATCTACGCCGTCATTGATCGCGATAAACCGTACGTCATACTCCGGGAAGATCACCTCCGTGTAGTTTCCGGTCATCAGATAGTTTCGGCCAAGGCGGGAAAGGTCCTTCACAATGACTGTTCCGACCTTTCCCTGTTTAACCAGGCTGATCATCTTCTGAAAACCCGGACGGTTGAAATTCGTCCCGGAATATCCGTCATCCACGAAGAATTCGCAGTTAAGAAATCCCTTTTCTTCCGCATACTGCAAGAGCATTGCCTTCTGCGTCTGGATGCTCACGCTGTCCCCGCTGTACTCATCGTCTCTGGAAAGTCTGCAATACAAAGCAGTGATTCTGACCTGTTGTTTTGACTTTCTCATAACCGTCCTTTCCAAACAACAGATTCAGTTGTCGCATGACATATTCTTGACATAACTTTCTCGATTTGTAAAGACCCGTCATGCAAATTTGGTGAACCTGCTGTCCTTTATTTGGTACAGGAGCGGTGTTATACTGGAATAGTAGTCGCACCACTTCCGTTCCCGGTCAGAATACCGGGGAAGGACGGAAAACACATTGAGCCGGAATTGACCGTGAATTGAGCGAAACCTTGAAGGAGCATTGATGATGGAACGCTGTGACTTTGCTTCGATCGCCGCCGCCATACGGAGCGATCTGCTGGACGGCAGCTTCGACAACCAAATGGAGTTTATGGAGGCGCTGTTCTCCGCATATCTGGAAGAAACGGAAACCTATCTGGATATGGGGCTGGTGAGCCGCTGGCTGAATGGACTTGCCAAGCCCAGCCCTGCCATCAGCAGCTTCTATCAGGATCATAGGCAGCGCGAGGAACTGGCGATTACGATAGAGGATGCTATCCTTCCCAGCCTTTCCGACAGTGCAATGGTCGTGCAGAATATCCATGCGCTTCTGCTCGGTGATACAAGCATCTCGGACAGCAAGAAGGCGGAGTTGTGCCGCCGTTACCCTTGTAAGGACAAAACGGAAGAAGCTGCGTTTCTTACGGACGTTTTTCTGTTCGGTCTCAGCCGTCCCTTTGTCGCCCGCGACATCCGCAAACCGAATCTGCTGCCCTCCGGCAGCCTATCCCCCATTCTGGCAGATTTCGTGATCGACGGTGGAGTGCCCAAGACCTGCCGCTATTTCTGCGGGCGGGAGAATGAGCTTGCAGCCCTCCATGACGCCCTGATCCACAATGGGAAGGTGTATTTGCAAGGCATCCCCGGTATCGGGAAAAGCGAGCTGGCAAAGGCATACGCAAAAGAGCACAAGAAGGAGTACACGAACATCCTCTATCTCAGCTATACGGGCGATCTGAAAACGGATATCGCCAACCTGATCTTTGCGGACGATCTTCCGGAAGACGATTTGGACACCCGTTTCCGGAAGCACAACCGTTTTCTTCGGTCGCTCAAGGACGATAACCTGCTGATCGTGGATAACTTCAACACGAACGCCATGAGCGATCCCGTATTGGATATTGTGCTGAAATACCGTTGCCGCGTGTTGTTCACGACCAGAAGTAACCTTTCGGGGCTGTGCTGTCTGCCGGTTGAGGAAATCTCGGATAGCAATGTCCTATTTCAGCTTGTATCCAGATTCTATTCTGGTGCCGAGCAGCAGCGCGAAGTGGTCGAGCAGATCATAGAAATAGTCCACCGTCATACGTTGGCGGTGGAGTTGGCCGCCCGGCTTTTGGAGACAGGCATTCTGGAACCGGAAAAGGTCCTTGCAAAGCTGCGTGAGGAACACGCATCCTTCGACGCCACGGACAAGATCAGCGTTTCCAAGGACGGGAAAAGCACCCGTGCCACTTACTATGACCACATTCATACGCTGTTTGCTCTGTTCCGTCTGGCCACAGCGCAGCGAGAGATCATGCAGAGCATGACCCTGATCCCGCTGACGGGTGTTCCCGCCCGTCTTTTTGGGCGGTGGATGGGTTTCCGCGATTTGAACGACGTGAATGAAATGGCGGAGCTTGGCTTTTTGCAGGTAAAGCCCGGAAACCGCATTGCCCTCCACCCCATGATGCAGGAAGTGGCGATTTCTGAATTGTCTCCGAGCATAACGGGATGTCATGCTCTGCTGGAAAGCATCCGGGCGACATGCCAGATCCACGGAGAAGATGTGCCGTATTATAAACTGATGTTCCAGACGGTGGAGAACGCCCTTGACCTTGCCGCAAAGGACGACCCGGATTTCTTCCTTTTGCTGATGGAGGACGTTTTCCAATACGCGGAGAAATATAATGAGGAAGCAGTCATGAAGCGGCTGATTGACGAAATGCAGAACCTCCTTAATGATCCGGCCACTGGCAGCGTAAAGGACCGGGCGATACTGCTGGATTGCCGCGCTGCGTGTGAGAAGAATACTTCCAAGGCCATCAAGCTGATTCAAGAAGCGCTAACTTTGCTGCCGGAGGTCAACTCCTCCAACGCCCTCCTGGTTTCCAACCTGAACTCCAACCTCGGAGGCTTGTATCGGGCGGCAAAGCAGCACGACGCTGCCAGAAAACACATGGAAACCGCGATCTCCATTCTGGAGGAATACCACCTGGTCGGTGGCCATGACAGTATTACGCAAATCTTGAATTACGCCGTACTGCTGAACGACCTGGGCGAATCGGAGCGAGGACTCTCCGGCCTCCGAAAGATCGAGCATATCGTTCGGAAGCAAAACGCTGGTTCCCTCGACCATGCCTTTATTCTGGAAACGATGGGCAGATTAAACCTTTCCCTTGGTAACCGCACTCAGGCTGCAGAGCATTTCAGGAGGGCTCTCAAAATCTTTGAAACTGTTTGGTCCGACGAACCGGAATTGCTAACCGCAAAGCGACAAGAGCTTCCATTGTAAAAGAATACCCCTAATGCCACAGGCGACAGCTGTTTTCAAGCTGCCGCCTGTTTTTTACTCAATTACCGGTCAATTCCGGCTCAATGTGATTTCCGCACCCCTCTTTTAGAATGATTCCACCGTTCCGAGCAGTACCGTTTTTCAAAATGCGGTGCCGATTTCGGTGGAATCATTCAGAGAGGGGTGTTCGTTTATGAATGCGATCACAACCAAACAGGCCGTCCCGCTGGCCGCGCCGTATGCGCGCAAAGTCGGGAAAGTAACGTTTGT
>JAEETX010000135.1 GCA_016286665.1 Oscillospiraceae bacterium | reverse complement strand
CAACATGGACAAGGGCACGGCGAAGATCGGGACGCCCAAATCCCGGGACAGCTATCGGGACATCCCGGTGCCGGAGAACATGCGGTACTGCGTCCGGCTCCTGCGGGAACAGGCGGGTACTTACCTCTGGGAAGGGAAGCCCGGTCAGGTCATCAATCCCAAGACCTTCCGCAGCTATTTCAAAAAGGCTTTGGAGGAGGTGGGCAGCGTCCGGGTACTGACGCCGCACTGCTGCCGCCACACCTACGTGAGCCAGATGCAGGCCCTGGGCGTGGATCTCGCCACCATCCAGAGCATCGTGGGCCACGCGGACATGGACATGACCCAGCATTATCTCCATGTACAGGAGCCCATCCGGCAGGATGCCATCGCGCGCTTTTCGGCAGCGTTCGGCGGTTCGAATACGCCGCCCGATTTTTCGTCAAACTGCAAAATCGTACCGCTGTCTATTCTGTCTAATGTGCACAAACGTAATTCTGGTCAGAATTCTGGTCGGGAAAAGTTGCGCGAGGTCCCCTAAAGTTGCGGGCATGAAAAAAGCCTTGAAACACAAGTGTTTCAAGGCTTCGTGTGGTGGAGATAAGCGGGATCGAACCGCTGACCTCTTGAATGCCATTCAAGCGCTCTCCCAGCTGAGCTATACCCCCGTATTCACTTCGCCGCCGGACCTTTTCCTCAGCGGCGAAATGAATCATAGCACCCCCGGCGGTGAAAGTCAAGGGAAAAATCCGAAAAAAGCGAAAATCTTTCGAACAAACCGCTATTGCCCGCCGCGGCGCATCTTCACACGGGTTTGCCCTGCTGGCGGCACCAGATGCGCATCACCAGCCGGTGGGGCAGCAGCTTCACCAGCAGCACCTGGGCCCGCACGGGAAAACCGCAGACGGAAACATCCCTGCCCCGCCGCAGGTCCCGCAGGGCGCGGCGGACGACCTCCGGCGCATCGTAAAAGCGGTTGTAGTAGGTGACGACCTTCGGGTCCGTCACGGCGGTGTCGAAAAACTCCGTGCGCACCCAGCCGGGACAGACCGCCATCGCGCGGATGCCCCGGGGCTTCAGCTCCGCACCCAGGGCCCGGGTGAAGCTGAGAACGAAGGCCTTGCTGGCTCCGTAGACATTGATATAGGGGACGGGCTGAAAGGAGGAGAGGGAGCCCATATTGACGATGCGGCTGCCCCTGCGCATATAGGGCAGAGCCAGATAGGTCACAGCGACAAGGCCCTTGTCGTTCAGGTCGATCATCTTCAGCTGCCCCTCCAGCGGCGCTTCGGCAAAGGACTGAAAGATGCCGAAGCCGCTGGCATTGATCAGAATGGAGATTTCGGGCTTTTCCTCCTCCAGCAGCTTTTTCAGCTGTACCAGGCTCTCCTCCGCTGTCAGGTCCATGGGGAGGCAGCGCAGCGGCGCGCGGACAAGGCTGCGCAGCTCCTCCAGCCGTTCCGCCCGCCGGGCGACGACCCAGATCTCATCGAACGGTTCCGCCGCGTCCAGCTGCAGCACGAATTCCCGGCCCATACCGGAGGATGCGCCGGTGATGAGGGCGATTTTCATCCCAGCCCTCACAGCGCCTGGAAGCCGGCCTTCAGCGCGGGATACAGGGAAGCGAACACCTGATAGCGCGCATCGTAAAGCGCCGTCAGGGCCTTGTCCGGCCTTGTCCGCGACTGGGCGGGCCGGACGAGCTTCTCCGAGGCCGTCTGCACGTCCGGGAACACGCCGCAGACCACGGCGGCCAGAATGGCCCCGCCCAGGCCGGGCCCCTGCTCCGTTTCCGGTGTCAGGAGTTCCAGATCCAGGATGTTCGCCAGGATCTCCCGCCACAGGGGGCTCTTGGCCCCGCCTCCCGCCAGCCCGGAGGAGGCGACCTTCATTCCGGCCTTTCGGGCGATCTCCAGCCCGTCTCTGAGGCCGAAAGCCACGCCCTCCAGCACCGCCTGGGTGAGGTCGGCGCGGCCGGTGTCCATGCGCATGCCGATGAAAGCGCCCGCCGCGTCGGCGTCGTTGTGGGGCGTCCGTTCGCCCATGAGGTAGGGGAGGAAGAAGACCCGGTTCCGCCCCAGCTTCGCCGGATCGACGGCGGCCTGCTCGGCAGCCAGGTCCTCATGTCCGGTCAGCTCCGCCCACCAGCTGAGGCAGCTGGCGGCGCTCAGCTCGCAGCCCAGCAGGTGCCAGCCGCCGTCGGCGTGGCAGAAGGCGTGCAGGGCGTGATTGGAGGGCTCCACATAGCGGTCGTCGGAGAGGAACAGGGTGCCGGAGGTGCCCAGGGAGATGTTGCACTTTCCCTTGCCCACAGCGCCGGTGCCCACGGCGGCGGCGGCGTTGTCCCCCGCGCCGGCGGCCACGATCACATCGGGGGTCAGGCCCAGGGCCTCCGCAGCTTCCCGCCGCAGCGTGCCCACGGCCTGGGCGCTTTCAAACACCCGTCCCATCTGGCTTTTATGCAGCGAGCAGACCTCCAGCATCTCGTCGGACCAGGTCCGGCGGGCCACATCAAAGAGCAGGGTGCCGGAAGCGTCGCTGCAATCGGCGGAGTGGACGCCCGTGAGGCGGTAGGTGAGGTAGTCCTTGGGCAGCATGATCTTTGCGATCTGCCGGAAAAGCTCCGGCTCCCGCTTCTGCATCCAAAGAAGCTTGGGGGCGGTAAACCCGGCAAAGGCGATGTTGCCGGTATGGGCGGCCAGAAAACCTTCTCCGATCGTATGGTTGAGCCAGTCCGTCTCCTCACCGGTGCGTCCGTCGTTCCAGAGGATTGCGGGCCGCAGCACCCGGTCCTTTTCGTCCAGGGCCACCAGGCCGTGCATCTGCCCGGCGGCGGCGATACCCTTCACCTCCCGGGCGTCGATCCCCTCGATCAGCTCCCGGATGCCGGAAAAGGCGGCCTCGATCCAGGCCTCCGGGTCCTGCTCCGACCAGCCGGGCCGGGGCATGGACAGGGGATAGGAGCGGCTGACGATCTTATGGATCGCGCCCTGCTCGTCCATCAGCAGGAGCTTCGTCGCACTGGTACCCAAATCTACGCCGATAAAATACATAACGCATCCTCCATACGGTATTTGTCCGCTTTCCCGTCGGGAAAGGAACGCCTGCCGGACGGAAGCCCGGCAGGCGCTGTGGGGTGTCTCAGATCAAAGCGGCGGTGATGATGGCCATCTTGTAAACTTCTTCCGCGTTGCAGCCGCGGCTCAGGTCGTTGATGGGGGCGTTGAGGCCCAGCAGGATGGGGCCGTAGGCGTTGAAGCCGCCCAGACGGGCCGCGATCTTGTA
>JAEETX010000007.1 GCA_016286665.1 Oscillospiraceae bacterium | reverse complement strand
GAGTCGGGGGCTATCTCAAAGGTCCCGACGGGGAAAAGAGCTATTGGCCGGGAGAATCCAACACGAACTTCCTCACCGGCGACATGAACGGGACCATGGTCCTCAGCGGTCCCATCCCCGACAGGACCAAGGAGCTCGGCAAAACGATCTGCATCCGGTTCGAGTGCTCCGCGGGCAAGATCGAGTGGTTCTACACGCTGACCCAGTACTGATTTGCGGGGACAGGATTTGAAGAAAACCGGCTTGCGCAAACGCTTCCGCTACTGGCTGGAGCTCCATATGGCGAAGGGGACCTCCAGCATGGTCAAGTTGCTTTTGGCCGTGGTGCTGTTCATGGCGGCGGTGGTGACCCTGCTGGTGGTGGTGTTTGGCCAGCAGGAGGAGGGAAAGAGCGTCCTGGCCCTGTTCTGGGATAATCTGCGGGCGGCCATGAGCACCACCTTTCCCGCCTCCGATTCCGGCTCCGTGGGCCATATCATCCTTTATACGCTGCTGGGCCTCACGGGTATCGTCTTCACCGGCATGCTCATCGGCATCTTTTCCACCTCCATGCGGGGCAAGCTCCTGGCGCTCCAGACGGAAAACCCGGAGCTTCTGGAGGAGGGCCACGTGGTGGTCCTGGGCTTCCGGCCCGGCGAATATGCCCTGCTGCGGCAGCTCGTGAACGCCGCCGGCGGGAAGAAGCGCACCATCGCGGTGGTGGAAAAGCTGGAGCGGGTGGAGATGGAGCAGACCATCCGCACCAACGTCAAAATTCCCAAAAACATCCGCCTGGTGGCGATCAACGCGAGCCCGGAGATCGCCGCGGAGCTCAGCTGCTGCGCCATCGGCGACGCCGGTACCGTGATCATCTACACGCGGGAGGCGGGGAGGACCGTCAAGGCGTATCTGGCGGTGAACGCCCTCCTGAAGAAGGAAAAACGGAAGCCGAAGATCGTCACGGCGGTGGACGCGGACGCCTCGGACTTCCCGGATGATCTGCTGCCCCGGCAGGAGGTCTCCCTGCTCCACACGGGCAGCGTGGTTGCCCGCATCATCGCCCACGCCGCCACCCAGCCCGGCATTTTTGAGGCGTTTCTGGACATCATCGATTTTGAGGGCTATGAATTCTATTTTGAAGGGATGCCGGAGCTGATCGGCATGCCCTTCTGGAAAGCGCTCCTATCCGTGAACAACGCCGTCGCCGTCGGCCTTTACCGGGAGGGCAGGGTGCTGCTGAATCCGCCGCCGGATGCCGTGATCACCCACGGGGACCTGCTGGCGGTGTTTGAGGAAAAGCCGGGGGACGCGAAGCTGGAGGACCGGGGAAAGGTGAAGCGCCCGGCGCGGGAGCCCCTGCCGCCGGCGCCGCCCATCCCGGAGGTGGTGATCTTCGGCCTGAACGCCTCCGCCGCCACGGTCATCCGGGAACTGCCGGACCGCATCGGACGCATCCGCCTGGCGGGGATCACCCCCGCGGATTTCGACGAGTATCTCTCCGGGGAGGCGCATGCTTCCCCGGCGCTCGTGCCGGACTACCGCAGCACGGACGGGGAGGAGACCCTGGCGGAGCTGGTGGAGAACGCCGCCCATCTGATCGTCCTCTCCGACCGAAAAAAGGGGGAGGAGGCGGCGGACACCGGGACCCTGATGCAGATCATGCGCCTCCGCAACCTGAAGAAACGGCGGGGCCTGGGCTTTACCATCACGGCGGAAATGCGCTGCGAAAACAACCGGAAGCTCATCAGCGAAAGCGGCGCGGAGGATATCGTGGTGGCCTCCGACCTGTCCTCCATGATGCTGGCCCAGGTGGCGGAGGACCCCCGGCGGCTGAGCCTGTTCAATGAACTGCTGGATGAAAAGGGCTGCGAGATTTATCTGAAGCCCGCCGCCGAATTCGGCGTCGCCGGGGAGCGCATGCCGGTGCGGGAGCTGCGCAGCCGCGTCTATGCCTACGGCTACATCCCCCTGGGCATCCGGACGAAGGACGCCGCTTTCCGCGTGCTGGACGACGACGTTCCCCTGCTGCTGGAGCCGGGGGACTGCCTGGTGCTCCTTGGGGAAGAATGAGCGAAAAAACGGCCAACGCGCAATCCAACGCGCAGCCATCGCAGCCAACGCGTAATTGCGCGTTGGATATGCGTTGGATATGCGTTATACGCGTTGACTATACGCATTACAGGGCACAGCCGGTCAGGCTGTGCCCTGTAAGCTTTTCGCACAAAATAACCCGTCGGCCGCGCCGCAGCCCCGCTGCGCGGGCCGGTTACTTCCCCAGATAGGGGCGCAGACGGAAGGCCAGCTCCTTGCCCATGCGCAGGTGGCTCTTCATGGAGGGGTGGCCGCCACCGCCGGTACCCTCGGACATGTTGTTCATGGGGAGATACTTGAAGGCGAAGACCTTTTCATCCCCGGCGGCGGCCTTGTATTCGTTCACCGCGGCGACGATCCGGTCAAAGAGGAAGTAGTCCATGCTGCCCAGGGAGCAGACGATCCAGGGCTTGGGCCCGTTGAGGCGGCGGATCTGCTCGATAAGGCCCCGGAACTTCTCCTGGAAATGGTCCTCCAGCTCGGGGATGACGAAGGGGTCCTGAGAGAAGCGGATGGGGGTGGCGTCGTTGGTGCCCAGGTTGATCACCACGACGTCGACGGGGTTCGCGGCGAAGTCCCAGGGGGTGAGCGAAGCGCCCCGGCGCTTGTCATAGAGCTCGTCGGTGTAGGCGTAGATATCGTCCATGGCGTGGGCCTGCATGAAGAAGGACTGCTTCGGCTTGCTGGCGGCGATGCCGCTTTCGCAGACGAGGCTCCATTCGCAGCCCAACTCCCGGGCGGCCAGGGCGGCATAGGACATCCAGCCGTTCTCCTCGCTGGTCTTGAATTCCATGGAGTTGCCCTCCGATTCGTTGCCGAAGGCGCAGGTGATGGAGTCGCCCACCACTTCGATGACGGGCTTCGTGTTTTTCGGAGCAGCCAGGAATTCCCCGTCGGTCTCCAGCTCCAGAAGGCCCAGCTTCCCCCGGGCGTTCTCGCTGAGCTTCACCACCCGCAGGCTGTGCTGTCCCTTTTCGCCCTCATAGAGGGTGTACCAGGCTTCTCCCTCGGCGCACTCCGTGCGCCGTTCCAGCTCGCCCCCGTCGGCCACCACGCCGAAGAAGGGGTAGTCCGGCTTGGGCTCCGGCATGCCGGGGAAGGCGGGGCCCTTGTCCCCCATGGCGGTAAAGCGCCCTTTCAGGGTCGAACCGTTGAAGACGACGGTGAAACCGGCGCAGGTCCAGTTGAAGAAAAGAGCCTGCCTGTCCTCGTCAAAGAGGGTCCTGCCGTGGAGCTGCAGCTTGTCGAGAAGTTCTTTTGCCAGCATCGATCTCGCTTCCTTTCACTGTATTTTATGATTCATCTTTCTTGAATACGTCCCGGAGAAAAGCGTCGGCGTGGGTCACCCAGAGGTCGAAATTGGGGTTGCCCTTCCCGTCGATGATCTTCCAGCCGGCGTAGCCGTGGGGGTGCCCGGCGAAGGTGTGCACCTCCATGGGCACGCCGCGGGCCAGCAGGTCGGGATAAAGGGCGTGGAGGTTGTCCATGCAGGAGTCCAGCCGTCCCACGGCGAAGAAGGTGGGGGGATACCGGACGCCGGTATAGTCGTAGGGCGTCCCGGCGTGACGGGCGCCGTAGATGCAGAGATAGGCGTCCGGGCCGCCGTCCAGCGCGTCCAGTGCGTCGGGCGCATAGTCCGGGAAAGCATCCTTCACCCGCTTAGCCCCGGAGAAATGCTCGATGCAGAAGTCAATGGTGATGCCTCCGTTGGAGAAGCCCGCCATGGCGATGTTGTCCGGCCGGATGCGGTACTGCTCCGCGCGGGAGCGGAGGATGCGCAGGGCCCGGGCCGCGTCGGCCCCGGTCTCATATTCGTTCCAGGGGCAGCCGTTGGGCCGGCACTGGAGGATGAAGCACTGGTAGCCCAGGGCATTGAATTCCAGGCCGATCTGATAGCATTCGTTGATGGTGCCCGCCCCGTGGGAGCCCCCGGCGATGGTGACTACCGCGCCGACGGGCCGCGTTTCCGCCGGCAGGAGCATTTCCAGCAGATAGGGCTTGAAATCCGGCTCGTGGTCGTTGCGCCAGCCGGGGTTTTCCCTGTAGTCCGTCTGTATGGGCATCTTCCCCTCCGGCCAGAGGTAGATGCGCTCCGGCGCGTCAGGCAGGAGGCGGATGCTTCTGCGCTTTTCCGAAAACTGCGCCTTCAGCTCCGCACGCTTGTCCGGCGGAGCGTCCATCATCTCCTGCTGGAGCAGGAACAGGGCCACCAGCTCCTCCACCGGGTAGCGGGTGGGGTCTTCATACAGGGGGATCGCCTTGTTCACTTCGTCGCCGCAGGCCGCCGCAAATTCCCAGCGCCTGCGCATGATCTCCCGCATCGCCTCGTCCATGCGTTTCACCCCTCTTTTTTGTTTTACTCAATGACAGTGCTCATTATAGCACGCTCCGCCGCGTCCGGCAAGCTCAGGGCCGGGGCTTGCCGCAATTCACGCAGAAGCGCCCCAGGTTTTCCGCAGCGCAGGAGCAGGTCCATTTCCGCGCCCGGCCGCAGCGGGGGCAGAAGGCCCCCGTGGATTCGCCGCCGCAGACGCAGGTCCAGGCTTCCCGCGGGGTTTCCTTTTTCGCCGGGGGCGCGCCGCTGCCCAGCAGTCCGGCGGCGGCCTGCATGCGGGCGATGCCGCCCATGCCCTCCACCGAGAGGACGCTGACGGCGACGGAGAAAAGCTCCAGCCCGTGCCGGCCGATCCAGCCCTCGGCGACGGCTTCCTTCAGCGCCTTCGACAGCTTCTCCGTATAGGCGGGGAGATCGGAGGGATAGCTGCCCTCGACGCCCAGGCTTTCCATCACGGGGCCCAGGGCGGTAAGCAGCTCAGAGGTGATCTGCCCGGTCAGCTCCTTCCGGGTGTAGGAGCCCGCCACGTTCCCCGCCAGCAGCCGGTAGAACAGGGCGGGGTCCTTGATGCGATAGGAATACATCCCGCTCACGGTGACGATCCCGGTGACGGGCGCGGAGCCGATGATCTTTATTCCCACGGGGATATCCGACCGGAAAACGTTTCCCGTGCTTTCCTTCATGTTGACGTAGTAGACCCGCTGCAGCTTCGGCGGGGGATCGCCGCCGAAGGAGATACGCTGCCCGACCTCCGACAGCAGGCCGCCCAGACCGGGAACGTGCTTCGGGTCCTGGAAGGTGTATTCCCCCGGCTCGATGCAGTAGTCCACCACCTTGCCCCCGTTCACCACCAGGGCGCACTGGCCGTCCGCCACCACGATGACGGAGCCGTGGGTGATGGTGTTGGCGTCCCCGCCGGTGTTGGCGCTGCGGTTGGAAACGTGCTTCACGCCCCGGCGCATCAGGATATCCGGCGGGAGGGATTCGCAGAGGAACATCTCCTTCCAGATGTCCTCCATGGTCCCGGACAGGGCTGCCGCCGTCGCTTTGATGAGCCCCATGGATCCGCGCCTCCTTTCTGCATGTCAGGATTCTTTTGAAACCATTCTAACACAGAAAGGTCGCCGAGGCTATGCAAATGTGCAAATTTGCCGTCGTATGCCCCGGGGCTTGCCAAGGGAGCGGAAAGCTGGTACCATATGGAAAAACAACTTGAAAAGAAGGAGAATGCACATGGAAAACGGCATGAAATACGCACACATCCTCCAGCCCCTGCGCATCGGGAACACGGTGTTCCGCAACCGCTTCTTCTCCGCCCCCACCGGGCTCTACGACCTGACCCCCGACCGGGTCCCCACGGACGACTACATCGCCTATTTCGAGCGGAAGGCCAAGGGCGGCTGCGCCTCCGTGAACATCGGGGAATGCAACATCGACGACGAGGGCGTCGGTTCCCCCAACAGCTATGAGGTCCCCAATCTCTCGGAGCGCAAGTGGAACAAGGAAGCCCTGGGGAAGCTGGCCGACGCCATCACCCGGAACGGGGCGGTGGCCACCATCGAGCTGCAGAAGACCGGCCGGATCCAAAGCGACGAGCCCGGGCGCATGATGGTCCTCAGCCCCAGCGAGGGCCCGCACCCCTACGACAGCCGCGTCAAGTGCCGGGCCATGACGGAGGAGGAGATCCTCCATGTCATCGACACCTATGCCTCCGCCGCGGAATACGCCAAAGGCCGGGGCTTCGGCATGGTGACGGTCCACGCCGGGCACGGCTGGCTGCTGCATCAGTTCCACTGCCCCAATTCCAACCGGCGGACGGACAAGTGGGGCGGGAATCCGGAGAACCGCTGCCGCTTCACCGTGGCGGTCATCGACGAGATCCACAGGCGCTGCGGGCGGGATTTCCCCGTGGAGGTGCGCATCAGCGGCAGCGAGGCCTTTGAAGGCGGCTACGGCATCGAGGAGGGCGTGGAGATCGCCAAACAGCTGGACGGCCACGCGGACATCATCCACGTCTCCTGCGGCAACCTGTTCTCACCGGGCACGGATTTCCACACCCATCCCGGCATCTTCCAGGAGGAAGGGATGAACGTCAAGTACGCCGCCGAGATCAAGAAGCATGTGAAAAAGTCCTATGTCGCCACCATCGGCGCGCTCACCTCCCTGGACGTGCTGGAGGAGATCGTCGCCTCCGGCAAGGCGGACATCGTGGAGATGGCCCGGGGCCTCATCTGCGACCCGGACCTGCCCATCAAGGCGAAATCCGGCCGGGAAAAGGAAGCCCGGAAGTGCCTGCGCTGCTTCAAGTGCGTGGGCCAGGATTACCAGGACGGGCGGCTGTTCTGCGCCATCAACCCCTCCTCCGGCAAGGAGCGGGAGGCCGCCAGGCCGCCCCAGCCCCTGAGCCTCCGGAAGGTGCTGGTGGCCGGGGGCGGCGTCGCCGGCATGCAGGCGGCCATCACTGCCCGGGGCATCGGGCATGAGGTCATCCTCTGCGAGAAGGGCAGCGAGCTGGGGGGCGTGCTCCTCTGCGAAAAGGACGTCCCCTTCAAGCAGCGCATCGGCGATTATATCGAGCGGCAGAAGTATATGCTGGAGAAGCTGGGGGTGGAGGTGCGCCTCAATACCCCCGTCACCCCGGAGCTCTGCGCGGAGATCAGACCCGACGCCATCGTGGCCGCCCTGGGGGCCGTCACGGCGACGCCGCCCATCCCCGGCCTGGACAGCGAAAAGGTGAAGACCGCCGTGGAGGTCTTCACAGACGCTTCCCTCGCCAGGGGCAAGAGCGTCATTCTCGGCGCGGGGACCACCGGCCTGGAGCTGGCCATCTACCTGGCCTCCCTGGGCAGGGAGGTGCGCATCCTGGAAGCGCGCAGCGCTTCGGAGGCCGCGGGCACGGCGGGCACCTATGCCGCCCAGCTGAAAAAGTATGACCTCACGGTGGAATACGGCGCCAGGGCCGACGCGATCCTGTCCGACGGCGTCCGGGTCCGCGTGGACGAGGACGAGCGCTTCATCCCCTGCGAGACCGTGATCAACGCCCTGGGCATGACGCCCCGCTGGGACGAGGCGGACGCCCTCCGCTTCTGCGCCGCGGAATTCTATCAGATCGGCGACTGCCTCAGGGCCCGCAACCTCATGGCCACCACCAGCGAAGCTTGGACGGCGGCCCGGAACATCGGCTGCTGAGGCCATAACGAAAAAGGCATAAAAACGGCGGAGACGGCCCTTCCCGGGCCGTCTCCGCCGTATCATTCCTTGCCGTATCAGTTGCTCACGCCGTGGTGGGCGGCGTAGCAGTCCTTGTTGAGGGTGCGCAGCTCATAGCCGTTATCCAGGCACCAGATCAGGATGCGCTCGATGGCCTCTACCGTATGGCTCTTGCTGTCGTGCATGAGGACCACGCTGGTCTCGTGGCGGGAGATGCCGTCGATGACGTTTTGATACACCTCGTCCGGGTCGGTGGTGCCCCCGGCGTCCTCGCTGCTCACGTTCCAGTCGAAATACTGGTAGCCCCGATCCACCACCGCCTGGGTCAGCCGGGTCATGATGCCGGGATTGAATTTGCTGATGGTGTTGGAGCTGCCGCCGGGGAAGCGGATGATGTCGGCATACTTCCCGGTCTGCTTATAAATGATGTCGTTCATCTTCTGGAGATCGTCGAAGTAGGCCTCCTCGCTGGCATAGATCTCATGATAGTCGTGGGTGGCGCTGTGCACGCCCACGGCGTGCCCGGCGGCGGCCTCCTTCCCGATGACGTCGTTATAGCCGTAATTCACCACGAAAAAGGTGACCTTCACGCCGTATTTGTCCAGGATATCCAGCAGGTCCTGGGTATATTTGCTGGGACCGTCGTCGAAGGTCAGGTAGACGACGCCCGCGGGCTTGGGCGTCACGGTGACGGTGCGGATGACCTCCGAGCGGTTGTGCCAGCTGTCCTCCACGGTGTAGTGCAGCTCATAGTCCCCGGCGACGTTGGGGTACAGCGCCCCGGCGACGGTGACGAAGGCGGTGAGGTCCCCGTCCATGTTGTCCATGGCGGTATAGCCGGGTTCCGTATAAGCTTCGCCGTAGGGCAGGGTGATATGGTCGCCCCCCAGCAGGGTGAGGATGGGAGGGATGGGGTCGTCGTAGACGATCTGCCGCTCCGCCCGGGCGGTGTTGCCGGCGGCGTCCGTCACACGGTAGATCACCTTGCCGTTTTCCTCCCGGCGCTCCACCCGGTCCGTCAGGTCCCCGTCCAGGCTGTCCCAGGCGAGATAGCCCTCCTCCTCATAGACGCCTCCCGGCAGGGTATAGCTGCCGGGCGAAGCATACAGGGTGATCTCCGGCGGCGTGGTGTCCACCACGCGGACCGTCCGCGTCGCGCCGGCGGAAAACCAGAGGAAGGAAGCGGAATACTGGACCTGGTAGTCCCCCAGGGCAAGGGTGTTCACCGTGCCGCGGGAGGAGACCGGCGGCGCGGGAAAGAGCTTCGGGACATGCGCCCCGCCGAAGTGCGCCTCCGCGCCGGGGTCCTGCCATATTTCCCCGTATTCCGCGGTGGTTACCGCCTCGCCCCGAAGGGTCACGCGCAGCTCCCAGCGGCTGAGGGTGAAGATCACCAGGACCGCCGCCAGAATGAGGATGATGCTGAGAATATACCAGCCATGGGGATGGCGTCCCCGCTTTTCTGTCATGTTCTTTCTACCTTCTCTATCCGTCAAAGGCCGATGCTCCCGGGCAGGCTCTGCCCGCAGACGGGCCTCGGTTTGCATTCCCTTACCATTATAGCTGCAATGCGCCGCAGATGCTACCTCCCGCGAAAAAAAGTTTCTTGATTTTTCGGGGCGTCGGCCGCAACTTTTTGTTGAATCGCATTTCCCCGTTTGATATAGTAAATTGGAAAGTTATGAGAACTTTTAGACGAAGGTGAGAACCATGAAAAACAGTCCGGGAAAGACGCACAGACTGAATCATGTCATCAAAAAAGCGGAGCAGCTGACCGCCGTCCGGGCCATCTGCAGCGGCCTTGTGAACATCACGCCGGTCCTCATCATCGGCGCTTTCGCCCTCGTCCTGAAAACCTTCCCCGCCGTCGCCTATCAGACCTTCATCTCCTCCTTTGCCGGGGGCCTCTGGCCGGCCTTTCTGGACTTCGTCTACAGCGCCACCTTCGGCATGCTCAGCATTTATATGACCATTTTCATCAGCCGCGCCTACGTCCGCCTCAAGGAGAATGCCATGACGATGGACGCCGCCACCGATATCGGCGCCGTGATGGCCTCCCTCATGTCCTTTTTCATCCTGGCGGGGGCCTATCAGCCCGGCTTCGGAACGGCCAGCGTCGGCCCCAAATCCATGTTCCTCGCCATCCTCACCAGCATCGTCGCCACCCTGCTCTACCTCCGCTTCCACCGGGCCTTCACCTCCCGCCGCCGGCGCTATTATTCCACCGGCGCAGACCAGGAATTCAACCTGATGATGTTCTCCATTTTCCCCATCCTGTTCACCACCCTGGTCTTTGCTGTCTTCAATATGCTCATTGTCCGCCTGTTCCCCGTGGATTCCTTCCGGGAGCTTCTGATCCTGGCCTTCGACAGGCTGTTCTCCATCGGGAAAAACGGGTTTACGAAGGGCTTCTTCTTCGTCCTGCTCTCCTCCCTCCTCTGGTTCTTCGGCATCCACGGCAGCGACACCCTGGAGGACGTGATGCAGACCTATTTCGCCCCGGGGCTGGCGGCCAACCAGGCGGCCGTCGAAGCGGGCCAGGCGCCGACGGCGATCCTTACCAAGGAGTTTTTTGATTGCTTCGTCCTCATGGGCGGATGCGGCGCGGCCATTTGCCTGCTCCTCGCCATCCTGCTTTTCTCCCGCAGCCGGGCGCGCCGGGGGCTGGGCCTGGCGGCGGCGCTTCCCATGCTTTTCAACATCAACGAGCTGATGGTCTTCGGCCTGCCCATCATCTACAACCCCATTCTGCTGATCCCCTTCATCTGCGTTCCCCTGGTGTGCTACACCCTGGCCTATCTCGCCATCGCCTCCGGCCTGGTCCCGGTCATCACGGGGGCGGTGGAGTGGACGACGCCCGTCCTCCTGGGGGGCTTCCATGCCACAGGCTCTCTGGCGGGGAGCCTGCTGCAGGTCGTGAACATCGCCGTGGGCGTGATGATCTACCTGCCCTTTATGCGCCTGCTGGAACGGCAGGACGAGGAGAATTACCGGAGGGAATACGACGCCTTTGTGTCCTACTTCCGGGAGAATGAGCAGAGCTTCAGCACCGGCTTCCGCCTGCTGGACCAGAATAACGTCCACGGGGAATTCGCCAAAAACCTCTGCGCCGACCTGGAACACAGCATCCAGGACGGGGTCACCCTGTTCTATCAGGCCCAGCATCACTATGACGGGCACTGCATCGGCGTGGAGGCGCTGCTGCGCTGGAAGCACCCGGTCTATGGGATGGTCTACCCGCCGCTGGTGATCAAGCTGGCGGAGGAGGGGGGCTTCCTTCCCAAGCTGGAGGAGACGGTGCTGCAGCAGGCCCTGAAGGACTGGCCCAGGGTGCTGCGGAAATACGGGCAGGGCATCAAGGTGAGCGTGAACGTGACCGGCACCACGGTGGTGACGCCCCGCTTCCTCCAGTTCTGCCGGCAGATGGATGAAAAATACGGCTTTGCCGGGAAAAACCTCTGTCTGGAGGTCACGGAACAGGCCACCCTGGCCTTCGACGAGAGCACGACCCAGGCCCTCCGGGCCTTCCGCTCCCTGGGCCTCAGCCTTGCCATCGACGATTTCTCCATGGGCCAGACCTCCCTGAACTATCTGAAGGAGAGCCTGTTCGACTTCATCAAGCTGGACGGGTCCCTGGTCAAGGGCCTGTTCACCCATCGGAACTGCCGGGAGATCATCCTGTCCCTCACGCAGCTGGCCGCCACGCTGCATCTGACGGTGCTGGCCGAATATGTGGAAACGGAGGAGCAGCGCGCCGCCCTCCACGAGATCGGCTGCGACTGCTATCAGGGCTACCTCTACGCCAAGGCCGAGCCCTTGCCGGAGGAGGACAAGAGCATATGAAGAAAGGAGAGACCTCCGCCGTGGAACGGGAAACGGAAAACAGGAAGCCGGCCGCGGACGCCGGCAATAAGGAAGGGGAGACGGCATTCCGCGCTTCTCCGGCGGTCCGGGAGGATGTTTTCCAGGCCATGACGGACCAGCTGATCAAGCCCTGCGCCGTCCTTTCCGTGAAAAAGAACCCCGACGGGACCCCCGGCGAGGTGCGCATCGTCTGCGCGAACCGGGAATACAAGGAAGCCATGGGCGGAAGCTTCCGCAACGGCATGCTCTACAGCGAGCTGGTGCCCAAGGTGCAGCAGTTTGAATATTCCTGCTTCCGCTGCGCTTTCCTCCGGCAGCAGATCCACACCTATGTGCAGTCCAAGGTGGAGGACCTGTGGGCCGACCTGCAGCTCATCCCCCTCCATTCGGACCGGGAGGACGTCGGCTACTGCCAGTTCATCCTGGAGATTTCCGAGGTGCGGAACCGGGAGCGCATGGCCGCCGTTTCCATCCACACCGCCGGCGCCGTGCTGCGCAGCGCCATTACCCTCCTGAGCGGGACCGGCGACCTGCAGGACCGGGTGGGCCAGGTGGTGCAGGACCTGATGGAGCTCAGCGGCGCATTCAATGTGCGCATCCTGCTGTCGGACCATGAAAACCGGCAGGCCATCAACTACTGCAACCGGATCGTCATCCATATCCCGGAGGATTATCAGGCGCCGGAGGAGGACCCGGACAAGGCCGTCGTCACCTATGAGGTCCTGTGCTCCTGGGATGAAATGATCGGCCACAGCAATTCCCTGGTGGTGACGACGCCGGAGGAGATGCGCGCGCTGGAGGAGCGGAACCCCACCTGGGTCCGCCGCCTGCGGGCTTACGGGGTGGAGACCCTGATGCTGATCCCCCTGCGGCATGAGCATGAGCGCATCGGCTATCTCTACCTCTGCAATTTCGATCCCGACAAGACCACGGACGTCCGCGAGCTGGCGGAGCTCATGAGCTTTTTCCTGGGAACGGAGATCTACAACGAGATCCTGCTCAAGCGCCTGGATGAAATGAGCCATACGGACGCGCTCACGGGCCTCAACAACCGCAACGCCATGATCCAGCGCACGAAGAAGCTCATGCAGAGCGCTTTGCCGATCCCCTTCGGCCTGGTCAATCTGGACCTGAACGGGCTGAAAACGGTGAACGATTCCGAAGGGCACGACGCCGGCGACAGGCTGCTGATGAGCGCTGCGGAGATTTTGCGGAAATACTTCTATGACGGCGACCTGTACCGCACGGGCGGCGACGAATTTGTCGTCATCGCCACCGACATCACCCGGGAGGCCTTTGCGCGGAAGGTGGAGCGGCTGCGGGAAGCCACGCGGAAGCAGGGCATCGTCAGCTTCGCCGTCGGCGCCGTCTGGTCCGACGGTACGACGGACATCCAACACGCCTTCCGCCAGGCCGACGCCATCATGTACGCGGATAAAAAGGCCTATTACGACGCGCACCCCGACGAAAAACGATAGAGCGGAAAGAAAGGGGGCGCTGCAGAATGCAGCGCACCCTTCGGCCTCTGCAGCGAACGTTCCTTTACCTTTCGGCATTCCGCACGCGGGGCTGCACAACAGCCGCAAATGATGAATCATCCCCGAAGGGGATACCTTAACCGTGCCCAAAGGGCACGATATCACACGGCCCTGGGCCGTATTTCACCCCGCGAAGCGGGATATCACGCCTGCGAAGCGGGCATATCACTGGGGGCGCTGCATTTTGCAGCGCCCCCGTCAGCCGCGGCGAACGTTCCTTTACCTTTCGGCATTCCGCACGCGGGGCTGCACAACAGCTGCAAATGATGAATCATCCCCGAAGGGGATACCTTAACCGTGCCCAAAGGGCACGATATCACACGGCCCTGGGCCGTATTTCATCCCGCGAAGCGGGATATCACGCCTGCGAAGCGGGCATATCACTGGGGGCGCTGCATTTTGCAGCGCCCCCTCTGTCTTCGCTTTGCGGGAGGCTTATTTGTTTTCCCAGCTCTCCTGCAGGCACTTGCCGCAGGAATCGCACTTCTTGTCGGGATTGTACTTGCAGGGCACCGGGCCGTTGTAGTACATCTCCATGGTCTTGCCGTCGGGCAGGTCGTAGACGCCGCCGAACATGGGGGTGAACAGGGTGGCCAGGAACAGCACCGGCTTGTTGACCTCCTTGAAGTTCAGGGGACAGTGATACACGCCGGCGGGGATGCGGATGATGGTGGGCTTGGTGATGACGTAGGTCTCCGCCTCGTCGCCCTTGCCCAGGGTGAACTCGATCCTGGCGTCGAAATCGAAGACATTGGGGAAGGATGCGCCCAGGAACACCAGGAATTCATCCTTCACGTGGCGGTGCTGGATGCGGTCCAGGAAGAAGGGCTTCACGAAGATCTGGTAGCTCTGGTTGAATTCCGAGCCGGGGATCTGGCTGGCGCCGCGGAAATAGGCCTGAGGCTTGACCACGAAATCCTCCGGGTCGCCCTCGGCCACCACCTCGTTGCGCTCCTGGGGGAATTCAAAGACCAGCTTGCCGAACTTGGAGTTCTTCTTCGCTTCCTCCGTCAGGATATAGGTCTTCTCCGCCAGGGCCTCCTGTGCTTTCCGCAGGTCAAATTTCTTTTCGTCCATGGTTTCCTTTCCTTTCTGTATGTTTATTTTGGTATTCTCATGGTATGCGCTGATCCGCTTCAGATGACCCCCCCGGCCTTCAGGGCTTCCATTTCCGCCTCCGTCAGGCCCAGGAGGCCGCCGTAGATCTTTTCGTTGTGCTCGCCCAGCCTGGGGGAGCATTTGTATTCCAGGTCGTTGCCGCTCATCTTGGGGGCAAAGCCCGGCACCACCAGCTTTCCCCGCTCCGGGTGGTCGATCTCCACCATGGTGCCCCGGCTGCGGAGATAGGGGTCCTTCGTCAGGTCGTCCATGTCCAGCACCGCCCCGGCGGGGATATCCGCCTTGCAGAGAATGTCCATGGCCTCCTGCTTCGTGTGCTGCCCGGTCCACTCCGAAATGATGGCGTCCAGCTCATCCCTCACCAGGTAGCGGGATTGGGGGGTCTTCATCCGGGGGTCTGCCAGCAGCTCCTCGTGGCCGATGATCCTGCACAGCTGCTCGAACTGGGTGCTGCCCGGGTGGCGGGAGCAGTAGATGTGCACATAGTCGTTGTAGCCGAAAGGCTTGCAGGGATACATCCCCGCCGGGGCCACGTTCTCCATGGGCATGCCGTTGCCCACCCGCTTGGGCGTCTTGCCCCCGGCGAAGTAATAGGGCTCCCAGTTGGCCCGGCCGAAGCAGACGCAGGTGTCCTGCATGTCCACCTCGATGCGCTGGCCCTGCCCCGTATGCTCCCGCTGGAACAGGGCGGCGCAGATGCTGAGGGCGGTCATATAGCCCATGCCGGAATCCCCCACGTTCACCCCCGGCTGGCAGGGGATGCCGTCCTCAAAGCCCGTCATGGCGGGCACGCCGCCGGTGGACTGGCCGATGGGGGCGAAGGCGGGATAATCCGCATAGGGGCCGTCCATGCCGAAGCCCTTCATCTGGGTATAGATGAGGCGGGGATTCAGCTCCTTCAGCACGTCCCAGCCCAGGCCCAGGCGCTCCACGCTGCCGGGGCCCATGTTTTCCACGAACACGTCCGCCTTCGCCGCCAGCTTTTTCAGCAGCTCGCGGCCCTCCGGGGTCTTGGCGTTGCAGGTGACGGATTCCTTGTTCATGTTCAGCAGGATGAAGCCGAAGCCGTCCTTGTCCGGGGAAACGAAGCTGTATCTGCCCTGCTCCCCCCGCACGGGCCGTTCGATCTTCCAGACCTCCGCGCCCATCCAGGCCAGGGTCTCCGTGCAGACGGTGCCCGCCTCAAACTGGGTCATGTCCAGCACCTTCACTCCCGTCAGGGGTCCCCTCATGGCGTTTTCCCTCCTATGATCCGTTCCTCGATGAATTTGCCCACCAGCTCCGTCATGTTCTCCCGGTTCCATTTCCGGTCGTCCACCGGGTCCCCCCGGAACAGGAGGACAGGGATGCCCGCCTTTTCCAGGGCCTTCACGATGAAGCTGGAACCCTCCACCGCCTGCATGCAGTTGGCGGGGGCCATGTAGACCGCGCCGTCGATGCGGCTGCGCTTTGCCTCGTGCACGAACCAGGCGCTGTTCCAGGGAGGCATGTGGAGGAAATCCTCCATGCCGATATACCGGGCGGCCAGGGCCCGCAGGGGGTCCTTCTCGAAGCCGTTGCGGATATAGGCGTCCGCTCCCATGGCGAGATACATGCTCCAGACGAAGACCGCGCCGTAGGTTTCCTCGAAATTCTGATAAAAGGCGAAATCGTGCCAGATGCCCCGGCCCAGCCACATGAGCCGGTATTTCTCATTGGGCGCCGCCGCGTGTCCCGCGTCCGCCAGGGCCTTGATCTCCTCGTACATCCGCCGGGCGTGGCCCGCGGCCCACTCCGTGCCCCGCTGCCACTGGGCCTGCATGGTGGCGTTGATGGTGTCCACCACCGTCACCGGGGCCTTCGGCGCGGCTGCGATCAGGTCCCGGGTCCTGCGGTACCAGCCCTCCTGCTCGTTCACCAGGGCCATGACCCGCAGGAAGCGGTCGTTGTCGAACATCCGCCCGGTCTTCCGTTCCAGCCAGGCGATGAGCTCCTTCAGCTCCTCCACCGCCAGGTCCAGCCGGTCGGGGTCGTAGAGCTCCTCCCAGCGGTCCGGGGCCAGCTCCCACCAGTTTTCCGGCACGGTCCTGGGCAGGGTGTTCTCCATGCGGTAGAGCTCCGCCCCGTAGTTCCGGGCGAACAGGCCGAAAATCTTCGCCTGACAGTCGCAGGTGAGGCGGGTGACCGCCATGGTGGGCCGGGGCAGGCCTCCCCAGGGGCCGAGAGAAGCGTCCTCGGGGTCCATGCTCTCTCCCAGCACCGCGCTGCAATAGGAGCACAGGTCGTCCCGGTAGCCCACCTTGCCCAGCAGCTCCACATACCGGGGGGTCATGCGCTTGGCCGAGCAGATGGCCGCCCACCACTGGTTCACGCAGAAGGGGATGTCCATGGCCCGGAAAATCTCCATGGGCACGTCCGCATTGAGATAGGCGAAATCCTCCCCCGCCGCTGCGCGGGCGTGGAGGGAGCGGAACCATTCCTTCTGGTAAGCGCCGGATTCCTTCGCCGCCGCCAGGGTCTTCACCGCCCTGGGGACTTCCTTCCGCAGCTCATCAGCCATCCGCCGTCCCTCCTCTCAGGCTCCCGGCAAAGTCCCGCAGGCGCGCTTTCAGCGCCGGGTCGCGGGCGGGGGGATAGGGCAGCTTGCAGAATTCCGCCGCCCGGATGCCCAGGGCCTCCAGAGCCCGCTTTTCCTCCGGGAAATCCCAGCTGGCGGCTTCCTCGAACTGATTCATGCATACCGCCGCGCCCTGTACCTTCGCTTCCCCGGCGGCCCGGCAGAGGGCCTCCGTCCGCTCCGCCACGGTGGCCTTTTTGGGGGAGGGACTGCGGAGCATATAGCGGCGGGCGACAGCCTTTTCCGGGGGCAGCTCGGGGTCCGTGTCCCCCTCGTACCAGCGCATGCCGCAGTCCTGGTCCTCCGCCACGATCACCGCCCCATCCGCTTCCAGGGCTTCATAGACTTCGCTTCCGTACTGCTCCGTGCCGCTGAAATAGAGCCGCGGTCCCGTGAGGGGCGGCCAGGCTGCCGCCGCGTCCGCGACGTCGTTTACCAGGTTCCGGTGCTCTGCCCGGTCCATGTAAAAGCCCGCGCCGGTGATGACGAGGGCCTCCGTGCCCGTTACCCTGGGCTTTTCCCCCAGGCGCAGGGCGGAGATGCGCCGCAGGGCGGCGCGCTGGCCGTTGAGCACGTGGACAGCCTCCCGCACGTCCCCGTCCGTGATGGGCTTTCCGGCCCATTCCTCCGCCTTTTTCCGGAACAGGCCGGCCTGGGCTTCGTTGTAGAGCTGGAATTTCCGGGAGCGGGTGAAGAGCCAGTCGATGAAGGCCGTGTCCGGCACCGGGGCGTCCTTCTCCGTGCGCCGCAGCTCCCGGAGATAGAGATAGAGGCGCACCAGCACGTCCGTGGAATTGGACACGGCGATATAATCCCAGGGCTTATGCTCCTCCCGGCGGACGATGCGGTCGAACTGGCTGCGCGCCATGGGATCGAAGCAGGCTTCCAGGACTTCATCCGCCGCCGCCAGGCCGCTCTCCGGGTCCGGGGCGATGCGCAGGGGCAGCAGCCCCCCGGCCAGCAGGTATTCCTCCGGCACGTCGCAGCCCAGGCAGCCCACCACCCGGCCCCCGGCGGCCCGGAAGGCCGCGGCCCGGTCGTCCAGGCCGCGCCAGATGCGCCACAGCTGCGCAAAGGCCGGGGTTTCCAGCGCGCATTCCCGCACCATGGGCGCTCCTCCTTCGTTTGTTTCTTTATCCTATTATAGCGCAGTTTCGGGAAAACGAAAAGAGGGAAAAAGAGAGTGTTGCACTGGCGGCCTGAATGGGGTACAATTCAATCATAAACACAGACTCTCTCAGGAAAGGAGATCATCCATGTATAAGTTCAAACCCTATACCGAGCGGGTCGCGCGGCTGCGGGACGCGGTGCGGGACCGGCTGATCGTGGCGGACGCGGAGAAGACGCGGCTGCAGCTGGAGGCGAAGAAAAAGTACATCAAGTACCCCCCTATGCTCCAGAAGCCCTACATCTCCCTCTATGTCCTGGAACGGATGCCCCTGAACCTCCACGAGGATGAGTATTTCTTCGGCGGCCTGGGCAACAAGGGCTGGGGCGGCGCGGGCGGTTCCGCCTGGCTCAGCGTGGACATCGAGAACACCTGGCCCATCTGGGCGGACGGGCTGCATCACGCGCCGGACGAGGACCCCCTTTATTCCCATCAGAAGCTGGCCATCTCCCCCGAGGACGTGAAGGAGCTGCGGGAGCTGTCCAGGGAGCGGGCGGAGCTGGAGGGCGGCTTCGGCGCGCAGGACTGGCTGCCCGACGGGGTGCAGGAGCTGTTCGTGCTCCAGGCCAATCCCTCCGGGAAGATCGGCGGCTGGCCCATCTACCTGCCCCCCGGACACCTGACCCCCGGCTATCAGAACATCCTGCGCCAGGGCTACGGGGCCATCCGGAAAAAGGCCCAGGACTGGCTGGATGAACATGAAGGCAACATCATGGGGGACGATATCGGCAAGTATATGTTCTACAAGGCCGCCACCGTCGCCTGCGACGGGGCCATCACCCTGACCCGGCGCTATGCCGACCTGGCGCGGGAGCTGGCGGAAAAGGCGGAGACGCCGGAGAAAAAGGCCGAGTTCCTCAGCCGGGCCGCGAGCCTGGACCACATCGCCACGGAGACCCCCCGGAGCTTCTGGGAGGCCTGCCAGATGGCCCTCATGTACGACGTATTCCTGAAATCGGACAACGATCCCGGCGTCATCAGCCTGGGCCGCTTCGACCAATATACCTGGCCCTATCTGAAAAAGGAGCTGGAGGAAGGGACCATCACCCTGGAGGAAGCCCAGGAGCTGGTGGACGGCTTCTTCCTGAAGATCAACACCTTCTACGGCGGCTCCTTCGGCAAGACCGCCCAGACCGCCGGCATCGGCAACTCCTTCCAGCACACCACCATCGGCGGCACCGACCCCAAGACCGGGGAGGACGCGGTGAATCCGGTCAGCTACATGGTGCTGGAGACCCTGGCCCGCCTGGACCTTCACGACCCCACCATTTCCCTGCGCGTCACCAAGAATACCCCCAGGGAGATGTGGGACTGCGCCATGGCGGCCTCCTGCCGCGTGGGGGGCCTGCCCCTGCTGCAGAACGACGACGTGATCATCCCCGCCCTCATGAAGGAGGTGGGCTTCTCCCTGGAGGACGCCCGCAACTTCGCCTTCATCGGCTGCCAGGAGATCACCGGCTTCGGCAACGACTATCCCGCGCCCAACGGCTCCGCCATGGGCCACAACGGCATCTTCTGGGCCATCGCCCTCATCATGGCCATCAACAACGGCATCAACCCCATCAACGGGGCCCAGTGCCCGGCGAAGGTGCGCTCCGGCTATCTCTACGATATGGAGACCATGGACGACGTCCGGGCCGCCTTTGAAAAGATCTGCCGCTGGATGCTCACCTGGTCCGCGTCCCTGAACAACCTGACGGAGCACGAATATCCCCGCCTGTTCCCCTTCCCCAACCTCTCCATCTCCACGGAGGGCTGCATGGAATCCGGCAAGGACGTGTCTGAGGGCGGCGCGAAATACAATTCCTACGGCGGCACCGCCACGGGCCTCGCCACCACCGCCGACAGCCTGACCGCCCTGAAATATGTGGTCTATGACAAGAAGCTCGTCACCGCCCGGGAATTCCTTCAGGCGATCCTGGACAACTGGGAGGGCCACGAGGCCCTGCGCCAGCGGGTCCTGCGGGAGGTCCCCCACTACGGCAACAACGATCCCTATGCCGACGACGAGATGAAGTACGTCATGGACCTGTACTACAACATCACCCGCGCCTTCTCCACCTGCCGCTGCACCACCTACAAGTGCGGCACCTTCGGGGCCAGCGACCATGTGGTGCAGGGGGAGATCACCTGGGCCACCCCGGACGGACGCAAGACCGGCGATCCCATCGCCGACGCCTGCAGCCCCGGCCAGGGACGGGATACCTGCGGCCCCACCTCCGTCTTCGAGTCCGCCGTGAAGTTCGAGCACGGCCATTATCTGGACGGCATGGCCCTGAATCTGAAGATCCATCCCACCTCCCTCAAATCCGACGACGGGGTACGGAAGCTGGAATACATGACCCGCACCTACTTCGACGAGGGCGGCATGGAGATCCAGTACAACGTGGTGGACGCCGACACTCTGCGGAAGGCCCAGAAGAATCCGGAGGATTACCACAATCTGGTAGTGCGTATCGCCGGCTTCTCCGCCTACTTCGTGGATATGACCACGGAGATGCAGAACGACATCATTTCCCGTGCGGAGCACCGGGTATAACCGAATCTGAACCAAAGGGACCGGGCGTCCGGCAAGGACGCCCGGTCCCTTTTTCGTCATTCACCGCCCGGCGAGCTTCGCCACGAGGGAGCGCCGGACCTTCATGGCCCCCGTAGGGCAGAATTCCTGGCAGCAGAAGCAGCGGATGCATTTCCTCCGGTCGATGTCCGCCCGCCCCCTGCGCATGGTGATGGCGGCGGCGGGGCAGTCCCTTGCGCACTTGCCGCAGCCGACGCAGTCCTTTCCCGCCGCCGGGCGGGAGCGGAAGATCACATACATGCCGCTTTTGAGCAGCTTCATCAGCCCCTTGTCCTCCTCGGAGCGGGCGAACCAGGAGGCCGTCGCCCCGGAGCGGCGGAAGTCCTTCAGGGCGTAGGGCGCGGCAAGGGCCGCGATTTCCGCTTCCTCCGGGGAGAGCAGGCCCCGGCGCTTTGCGGCCTCCAGATAGGGGATCTCCCGCTCCTTTATGCCCAGCAGGGCGGCGCAGAGCCGGTCCAGCCGGTAGGGGTCCTCGCCGGCCAGGATCAGGCCCAGGTGCCGGGGCGTCCCCGCGGTGGGGCCGTTGCCCTCCATGATCTCCACCGCGTCGCACAGGCACAGCCGGGGCCTTATGTATTCGTTCAGGTCCAACAGCATGTCCGAAAAGCGCATGGGGTCCTCATAGCGGTAGTGGTATTCGCTCTTATAGGTGCCGGGGATCGCGCCGTAGAGGTTCTTCACTGCCGCTGTCATGCCCATCAGGCCGTGGGATTTCAGCTTGCAGAAGTTGATGATGGCGTCGCAGCCGCGCAGCCAGTCCACGCAGGCAAAGCGCCGCAGGGCCTTTCCCTCCGGGCAGTCCACCTCGGTATAGCCGAAGTCGTCGTTGAGCGTACCGCCCGCTTCCCGGCAGAGCTGCAGGCCCGTGACCTCATACAGGCGGTGGATCAGCGGCGCGGCGAAGGGACCGCCGGGGCTGTCCCCCAGCACCACCTCCGCTCCCCGCTCCGTCAGCATTTTCGTCAGCGCTGCCGCCGCCGCGGGGTGGGTCGTTGCGGCGGCCTCCGGCTTTTTGGCGGTGCAGAGGTTGAGCTTGACGCCGATGCGCATGCCGGGCTTTACCCAGTCCAGCCCACCCGCGGCCGCAATGGCGGCCTCCAGCGCCTGATACACCGTTTCCGGGGCGTAGTCCCGGCAGGGGGCCAGGGCGGGCATGCCCGCCGTTCCTTCCTTTCCGGCCGTCACAGCGTGATCTCCCCGCAGACCCGCTCGTCCAGGCAGGAGCCGCCGGCATAGATTTGATACCTGCCGGGCTCGATGCGCTTCCTGCCCGCGCTTTCCATATAGATTTCCAGGTCGCCGGGGTCCACGGCAAACCGGACTTCCCGCGTTTCTCCCGGCGCCAGGTCATGCAGGCGCTCAAAGCCGATGAGCTTCCGCAGGGGGTGTACGGTTTCCGCGGGGGACAGCCGCCGCAGATAGAGCTGCGCCACCTCGTCGCCGGGCACGCTGCCCCTGTTCGTGACCTCTACGCGGACCGTCAGCCCCCCGTCCCCGCGCCTTTCCGTGCGCAGGCCGCTGTAATCGAAGGAAGCGTAGCTCAGGCCCCAGCCGAAGGGGTAGAGCACCGGCCCGTCGAAATACCGGTAGGTCCTGGGATGGCGGATGAGGTCGTAATCCTCCAGGGGCGGCAGGTCGGCGTCGCTGCGGTACCAGGTCATGGGGAGCCGTCCCGCGGGATTGGCTTCGCCGAAAATGGCCGCCGCCAGGCCGTTGCCCAGGTCCTGGGAGCCGGTGGCGTTGAGCAGGATGGCCGGGACGTGGGCCTGCATCCAGTTGATGGCATAGGGGTAGTTGGCGAGCAGCACAACGGCCACATGGGGGTTAGCCTCATACACCGCCTCCACCAGTTTCTCCTGCATGGGGATCATGTCGATGGTGCTGCGGTCGATCTCCTCCTTGGCGTTGACCACGGGGTTGCAGCCCAGGGCCACGATGACCTTCTTCGCCTTTTTCGCCAGGGCCTTCGCCCGCTGGATGCCGCTGGAGACCGTCTCCGCGGTGAGGACGGCCGCTTCCTTTTCGGAGCGGACCCAGGCGGCGGCGTCATTGCCGCCCTCCTTGGTGTTGGATTCGGGCTGAAGCCGCGTAAGGGGGTCCGTTTTCAGCTTTCCGTCCTCCAGATAGACGCTGCGGCCCCCGAAGCAGTAGAGCTTGACGCCTCCCTCCTCGTCGAGCCAGTAGCGCGTCAGCTCGATGCTGTTGGCGTTCCTGGGGTCCGGCGTAGGCAGGGCGTCCGCCGTGCCGATGGTGAAGCTGTCATATACATACCAGGCGAAGGGATCGTCGGAGGCGAGGGAGATCTTCCCGTCCTCCCCCACGGTGAGGTATTTCCCATAGGCGGGGGCATAGAGGAAATTCGAGCCGCAGCCCCAGTTATACTGCTCGAACACCACGGCGTCCTCGGGCCGGTCTGTCAGCACCAGCTCCGCCGCCTCCCCGTCCATGGGGCTGCGGCTGCCGCCCAGATAGTTGTCCCCGACCCGGAAGCGCACCAGGTTCAGGCCGCTGTCATAGGGGACGGCGCGGCGCAGCTTTTTCTCCAGCCCGGCCTTCAGGGTCACGGTATAGGTGGGCTTCCCGCCGTACCAGTCCATATACCAGCTGTCCCCCATGTGGCCGATGAGGGCGATGTCGTCCTCCTTCCCGAAGGGGAGGAAGCCGTTTTCATTCTTCAGCAGGACGTTGGATTCCTCGCTCATCCGGCGGGAGATGCGCTTGGCTTCGTCCGTCCCCACGTCCGCCATGTCCAGGTCCGCATAGGGGTCCTCCGGGTCGAAGAAGCCCTGGCGCAGCAGCTGCGTCACGGCGCAGAGCACCGACCTGTCGATCTCCTCCTGGGTGAGGAGCCCCCGTTCCCAGGCTTCCCTGGCCGCCTTCGCCACCTCGCCGGGGCTGTCCAGCATGGCGTCCACCCCGGCCTTGACGGCCTCCGCCAGGGTCTCGGCGTGGGTCTCGTAATAGTGGTGGAAATTCACGGTCTGGAGGAAGTCGCCCCCGTCGGTCATGGCGTAGCGGATGCCCCACTTGTCCTTGAGGATATCCTGCACCTCGTGGTTCAGCATGGCGGGGATGTGATTGATTTCGTTGTAGGCGGTCATGACGCCCTCCGCGTGCCCCTCCTGGGCGCAGTAGCGGTAGGGCTCCAGCTCGTAGTCGTATTTCACCTTGTCGCTGATGTCGAAATTATCGTAGCAGCGCCGCCATTCCTGGTTGTTGGCGTAGAAGTGCTTCAGAACCGCGCCGGTGCGCACCCGGTCGCCCCGCTCGCCGGGCTCCAGGGGCGTGCCGTCGTAATTGTGCTCGTCCTGCATGCCCTGGATATAGGCGGAGGCCATTTTCCCCGTGAGATAGGGGTCCTCCCCGTAGCCCTCCTCATTCCGGCCCCAGCGGGGGTCCCGGCAAAGGTCGACGGTGGGGCCGAGGCGGCTGTTGCCGCCCTTGCTGACGGCGTTGGCAAAGGCGCGGGATTCCTTTCCGGTCACATCCCCCGCGGCGCGGATCAGCGCCCGGTCAAAGGAGGCGGCCATGCCGATGGGCTGGGGGAAGGAGGTCGTCGGCGTGGGGGCATAGGCTTCCCGCTGGCCGGCGCGGGCCTGCACGCCGTGGGCGCCCTCTCCCCCGCAGGTGGAAGCCCGGATGCCCAGGCGCTCATTCCATATCCCCACGGTGAAGCAGTCCAGCTTCTCCTCCAGGGTCATCTGAGAAACAAGCCATTTCGCCCGCTCCGGGACCGGCAGGCTTGCGTCGTATAAAGGTGAATTTCTGTCCATGATCGATTCCTTTCCCGTAGTTTTTCCCTATGGTATCATATCCTCGCCCGTTTCTCAACCGTGGTCCCGCAGCCGGCCGGGTCATGGCGTTCCCCCTGATTCTTTACAGGAATATGTCCGTATGCTATACTGCCCTTAAAAACAGCATCCTCTTGCGTAAACGCGGCGTCGAGCGGCGTTCACGCAGGGGAGCGGAAGGAGAAACCCATGAAAATCCTTTGGAGGCTGGGAAAGGAAGCGATCCGGTATAAGGCCCTGTATATCATCGCCATCCTCTCCACCTTCTGCCTCACGGCGGTGAACCTGGCGGCTCCCAAGGTCCTTTCCGCCATGACGGGCATCGTGGCGCGGGGGGTGGACGGCGCTTCCCTCAAAAGCATCTGGGGCCTCACCGCCATTCTGACGGCGCTCTATCTGCTGCGGGTGGTCTTCCGCTTCCTGAGCAATTACCTGGCCCACAAGGCGGCCTGGAATCTGGTGGGGGACCTGCGTACCCGGACCTATAACAAGCTGGAACGGATGCATCTGGGCTATTTCCACGACAAGCAGACCGGCGACCTCATGAGCCGGGTGGTGAACGACACCAGGGATTTTGAGCAGCTCTATGCCCACATCATCCCGGAGAGCTTCACCAACCTGGTCACCTTCCTGGGGGTGCTGGCCGTGCTGCTGACCATCAACTGGAAGCTGGCCCTCATCACCTGCGCCCCCATCCCCCTGATCCTTCTCTCCGGCGTGATCTTCTCCAAGAAGGTGCGCCCCTGGTTCCGCCTGACCCAGAAAAAGACCGGCGAGCTGAACGGCAAGCTGCAGGACAACCTCTCCGGCCTCCATGAGATCCAGTCCTTCGGCCGGGAGGATTACGAGACGGAGCGGGTGAACGAAAAGAACTTCGAGCAGGTGGACGCCCAGCTGTTCGCCCTGCGCCTCAGCGCCATCTTCCACCCCTCCGTGGAATTCGTCTCCTCCATCGGTACCATCCTGGTGGTGGCCTTCGGCGGCCTGCTGGCCTACCGGGAGGGGCTTGCGGTGGAGGACGTGGTGGCCTTCGTCCTCTATCTGGGCCTGTTCTACGCCCCGGTCACCGGCCTTGCCAACCTGCTGGAGAACATGCAGCAGGCCCTGGCGGGGGCGGAGCGCGTGGTGGCCATTCTGGACGCCCCGCTGGAGATCGTGGACATGCCCCGCGCCAGGGAACTGAAGGATGTGCAGGGCGCCATCGAATTCCGGCATGTGAACTTCTCCTATATCGACGGCATCCCCGTGCTGAAGGATATCTCCTTCCGCTGCGAGCCGGGGAAGATGCTGGCCCTGGTGGGGCCGACGGGGGTGGGGAAGACCACCCTCACCCAGCTCATCTCCCGCTTCTATGAGCCCAGCAGCGGCAGCATCCTCATCGACGGGCAGGATATCCGGGAGGTGACCATCGAAAGCCTCCGGCGGAACATTTCCCCGGTCCTCCAGGACACCTTCCTTTTCAACGGCAGCATCGCGGAAAACATCGGCTACGCCGTGCCGAATGCCACGGCCGAGGAGATCGAGGCCGCCGCCAGGGCCGCCAATATCCACGAGGATATCCTGGCCATGCCCCAGGGCTACGACACCCAGGTGGGGGAGCGGGGGCTGCGCCTGTCCGGCGGGCAGAAGCAGCGGGTCGCCATCGCGCGGGCCATCCTGCGCAGGAGCCCCATCATCATCCTGGACGAGGCCACCGCCTCCGTGGATGTGGAGACGGAGCGGCAGATCCAGACCGCCATCGCCTCCATCGCCGGGCAGCGCACCATCGTCGCCATCGCCCACCGCCTCAGCACCATCCGCAATGCGGACATGATCCTGGTGATCGAGGACGGGCGGGTGACGGAGTGCGGCACCCACGCCCAGCTGGTGGCCCTGGGGGGCAGCTATGCCCGCATGGACCGCATCCAGGCCTCCGCCGCCGGCGGCATCGCCTGATACGGATACGGCGGCAGCCATGAAAAAGAGGCTGCCGGAGAAGAAACCCACAGCAGCCTCATACTATTCACCGATAAAACCGTTTCATTCTTTGCGGTCATATTTGCGCCATACTTCGTTGTCGTCGTTGCCGGGCGGCAGCCCGGCTGCCTCCTCCGCCTCGTCTGACACAAATCTGCCTCGCAAATCCTTTAAAACGTTTTATCGGTGAATAGTATCAAATTCAATCATCCCCGAAAGGATTGCCTTAACCGTGCCCAAAGAGCACGATATCCCGCGGCCTCAGGCCGCAGTTCACCCCGCGCAGCGGGCATCTCACCGGGTGCAGTTCATTTTGAACTGCACCCTTTCTGTTCCGGCAGGGAAGGGGGCTGCTCCCCGGCGAAGAGCTCGCAGAGGGCGGTGTATTCCCGCCGGTAGAGCATTTTCAGCATTTCGTGGTCCCCGGTATAGGAGGTGAAGGCGGCCTTGGCTTCCGCAAGGGTCAGCCACCGGGGCTCCATCCCGGCCTTTGCCTCCCGCTCCGTCAGGTTCCGCGGACACTGACCGAGCACCGTGCCGAAATAATAGCGGTTCGTGTGCCGGAGGTCGAATACGTATTCCTCGATCACCAGGGCGCAGGGGGAGGGCTGGATGCGGTAGCCCGTCTCCTCCGCTACCTCGCGGACGCAGCAGGCGCTCTCCTCCTCGCCGGGCTCCAGCCCGCCGCCGGGGATCATCCACAGGCCGGAGCCCGTCTCGTGGGAAAGGAGCAGCTTCCCGTCCCGCACCACGATCCCCCGGCAGGCCGTGCGGGACCGGGTCCACTTTCCGGCATAGTTGTCTCCGATGATACGGATCACTTTCACGGCGTTCGTCCTCCTGATCGGTCTCCTTTATGCTTCGGCAGACTTCGCTTTTGTTCAGCACAGAACATGCGCTGTTAGGAAACAACGGCGCTCTATTCGGTGAGCAGCTTTCGCGTTTTCCATTTCCCGCTGAAATAGTAGATCATGCAGATGATCATGGGCCCCACGCGGCAAAGGGCGTTGCCCCACCAATAGCTGTAGACTCCCAAGTGGAACAGCATCTCAAGGAGCAGGCTGATGCCCACCCGGAAGATCACGTCCAGGATGCCGATGAAAAAGCCCATGGAGGCGAAGCCGGCGCCGTTCACCATGGCGAAGAAGGGGCCCATGAGGGCGCCGCAGTAGAAGGTGGCCACCATGATCTGCATGAAGGTCCTGCCCATGGCGACGACCTCCGCGTCCTTGGTGAAGACGCCGTAGAGGGCGTCGGAAAAGAAGAGCCCCACCAGGGAGGTGACGGTCGCCAGGATCATGGTGCACACCAGGGTGCCCCGGATGGTCTTGGTGCAGCGGTCGGGCTTCCTCGCCCCCAGGTTCTGGCCGATCATGGTGGAGGCCGCCCCGTCGATGCCCATGACGAACACATTGCAGAAGCGCTGGATCTTGTTGCCCACGCTGTTGGTGGCGGAGGGGACGATGCCGTAGGAATTGATCCGCGCCGTGCAGTAGAGCATGGAAAAGTGGATGGCGATATTCTGCACCACCCGGGGGATGCCCAGGATCAGGATGATCT
Organism: Oscillospiraceae bacterium; assembly: GCA_016286665.1. Lineage (GTDB taxonomy): Bacteria > Bacillota > Clostridia > Oscillospirales > Oscillospiraceae > UBA1774. The sequence goes on along the minus strand of JAEETX010000007.1, from coordinate 26,655 downwards.
TCAGAGGCTGCCAGCGGAGCCTGAAGGTATCCAGGTTGAATTTCAGGTCCAGAGCGTCCCGCTTTTTATACAGATAGATGCAGGCGGCCACGCAGGAGCCCAGCTGGGAGGCGGCGGTGGCGATGGCGGTGCCCGCCGCGCCCAGATGGAACCAGGCCACCAGGACCACGTCCAGCACGATGTTCACCGCCGCCGCCACGATGATGAACAGCAGGGGCCGCTTGCTCTCTCCCATGCCCCGCAGGACGCTGCATATGGCGTTGTATATGAAGACCGCCGGCATGGCGAGTGCGGTGATTTCCAGATAGCCCACCGCTCCGGCGACGGCTTCCTCCGGGCAGTTCAGCCAGCCCAGAATCTGCCAGCGCAGGGCCAGGGCCGCCACGGTGAAGGCGACGCTCAGCAGGAGCATGAAGCTCAGGAGGGTGCCCACGGTGTGCCGGGTCTTGGTCTTGTTCCCGGCCCCGGTGAGCTGGGCGATGTAGACCTGCCCTGCGGTGGAGAAGGCCATCGCCAGGGGGGCCACCAGATCCGAAACGTCGCTGCCCTGGGCCACCTCCACAGTGCCGATCTTGTCCGTGAACTGGCCGATGACCGCCAGGTCCACGGCGGAGTACAGCTGCTGGATGAGGTTGGTGGCGATGAGAGGCAGGGCGAAGGTGATGAGCGTTTTCGCGATGCTGCCCTGGGTCAGGTCCGTGCCGATCCGGGCGTTTTTTTCCGCTGCCATGGCCGCGCCTTACGGGAATGCCGGAACGATGGCGCCCGGCTTTTCGGCGGCGATGCGGCGATCCGCGGGCGTGCCGGCGCTTCCGCCGATGTACGCCGCCGCGTCCGCATCCGAACGACGGCTGGTAAGAAGCATGATCGTCATCTCCTGATATGGTGATAGGATATAGGCTGACTTTCCTTTCAGAACATGGAAAGGAAGATGCCGAGCACCGCCCAGGCGGAGAGGGAATAGAAATTGCCGTGTTCGTCCCTGCCGCTGCGGAAGATCTTCTGCGCCCGCTCCCGGTCCAGCAGCTCGAAGCCGTCGAATTTCTCTGCGCCGACCGCGCCGTTCTGGTTCAGGTCCCGGAGGTCGTCCAGGGTGATTTCCGCGCAGAGGAAGGCGTTGGATTCGTCCGTGATGCCCGGCGTGCAGAACGCGCAGGGGTTCAGCACATAGACCCGGTCGTTCTCCCCCACGGTCAGGCCGCATTCCTCCTTGATCTCCCGGATGGCCGCGTTCACCAGCGGGTCCGGGCTCTGCCGGTCCTCCGGGTCCAGAAGCCCCGCCACCGGGCTCAGCAGGAACTGCCCGATGGGGTAGCGGTATTCATAGTTCATCAGCAGGCGGGTGTCGCCTCCCGGCAGGTGCAGCACCACGGCGACGGTCACGGCGTCAGGGAGCATCTCCCGGAATTCCGCGTCCGTCATCTTTGCCACCAGGTCCTCCTTCGTCCGGCGGGAAGCCGCATAATAGTGCTTTCCCTCGGCATATTGCAGGTCGTAGCATTTCAAAAACCTGGATTCGTATAAGGTCTCGATCTTGTCCTTGTTCACGCGCATGGTCCGTTCCTCTTTCCGCTTATTTTGTGTTCCCGCCGATCCCGCCCGGTCATCTTCCGGCCCTCGTCAGCGTCGCCCCGGTGATCTTCTTCAGGAAAAACGGCCGCTGCGGCGGCTTGTCGAAGGGTACGGGCGCCTGGATGCCCCCGTAGCCGCCCATGCTGGTCATGCCCACCGTCTGCCCCTGCAGCGGCCCGGCCACGAGGATCGCCAGGCGGTTCGTGTCGAAGATGGGCACCGTCCCGCCGGGCTTGCAGTCGTCGGGGCCGAGGCCGGGTATCCTTCCGCTTTTCGCCGTCTCCAGCACGCTGGCCCGGAGCTCGGAGCTGAGCTCGTCCCAGGGAAAGCGATGACAGTCGCCGATATACCGGGCGAGGGATTCCCTGGTGAAGCCCTTCTCCGCCAGCTCCCTTGCCTGTCCGGGGTAGACGACCAGGATGTAGTTGCGGCCGCTGATGAGGCCGAAGGCGTCCGTCCCGCCGCCCCCCAGCTTGTGGATGTCGTGGACCTCCCTGACGGCGGATTCCAGCGCCGAGGGCAGCGCGCCCACGGCCCGCTCCGCCATCCGGTCCAGGTCCGCCCTCCAGCCGTAGGTCCAGGTGGAGGAGGGCATCCTGGTTATCTCAAAGGGCCAGTCGCCGTCCACGTGCAGGATCTCGTCGATCATGACGGTGCTGTCCTCCGGCGCGTAGCCCATGGAGACGTGGAAGGGCTCCCAGGGCGAATATTCGCCGTTTTCGGTAAAGATCAGGTTGCAGTAGCGGGAGGGCTGGCCCTTCATGCCGCCGTCGATGGAGAAATCCATCCACCCCAGATTGATGCAGCAAAGGCTGACGGCGCGGCCGATGGCGCTGGCGGCGCGATTGCCGGGGCCGAGGTAGCCGAAGCCGGAATTCATGCCGATCTCCCTGGCGATGGGGCCGCTGACCTGGATGAGCAGGCTGGTGGAGCAGACCGTGGCGATGACGTGGAAAGCGCAGTAATGCTCGTCGCAGAGCATTTCCACCGCGGTGATGATGACGGGCAGATATTCGGGCTTGGCCCCCGCCATGACCGCGTTGGCCGCGATCTTCTCGATGGTGACGACGCCGTAGCCGGGGGTCATGGTGCCCGGAAGCACCTCGGCGGGGTCGCGGCTCGTGCCGGTGAGCATCCGTTTCACCGCTTCCGGCGTGGGCGGCGCGACGGCCATGCCGTCGGTGTAGCCCCGTTCAAAGAAGTGGGACTGGAATTTTTCAAAGGCTTCGTCATAGTCCGCTCCCTCGAAGCGGAGAAGCCCGGTGTCGAAGACCGGGGGCACGGGATGCTTCTCCTCCTCCGTCAGGGGTGCGGTCAGCGCGCCTTCGATCTCCTCCACGGTGGCGTCCACCAGCTTTACGAAGTTCTCCGTCTCCTCCTCGCCGGGCCAGCGCTCGGCGGGCAGGCGGATCATCCGCAGGCCGGGCAGGCCGAAGACCAGAGTGTTTCGTTTGGTCTGGCCGTAGAGGTTATCGCCCACGCAGAGGTGCACGCCGGGAATGCCCGCCTTTTCATAGACGATGGCGGGCTCCGTATTGAAGGCGGCGGTGTTCCGGACGCCGTAGATGAATGCATCGTAGTCCTTCAGCCGGTCGAGGAGGATCTCCGGCTTGAAGATATAGCCGTTGAGGATGTCCACGGCGGAAGCGGGGTGCCGTTCCCGCAGGCGCTTCTGGAGCTGTGCCAGATACAGGCATCCGTCGGGCTTTTCGGAAACGATGGCGATGCGCTTCCCCTCCAGGGTCGTCAGGCGCGGCGCGGTCAGCCCCCGGCACTCCTCCAGCTTCATGGCGTTGCGCGGGTTCAGGACCTCCAGAACAAATCGGTTTTCCATCCAATGACCCCTCCCTTTCTTCGCTGGCTGGTTTTTGCATCATTATAACATAAGCGGAAAAAGGAAACAACGGTCTTGCGCGCCGGTCAAGGGGCCCGAAGTGCGCGTGCAGCGGGGGTTAAAGTGCTTTCCGGGGTGGACAAGCGGCGGGAAAAGTGCTACTCTCTTAGCATACAGCGGATGCGGGGCCGGCGGCCCCGCTTCTGCCGAGCACGGGCCGGCGCACCGGCCCGAAAAGGAGGAAAAGAAAGATGAAGAAAATGAAGCGCGGTCTAGTGCTGGTGCTGATCCTGGCCCTGGCCCTGACCCTCGCCCTGCCGGCCATGGCCGTCGGAGAAGCGGCGCTCACGCGGGGAGACGCCATCCTCGCCCTTTACACCGTTTTCGGTGAGAAGGAAGACTTCCCCGAGGCCGGGTTCGACGATGTGCCCGCCGGGAGCCCGCTGGCCGCAGCCATCAACTGGGCCGCTGCCAAGGGCGTCGTTCTGGGCTATGGCAACGGGTCCTTCGGCGCCGCCGATCCCATCACCCGCGAGCAGGTGGCCGCGATTCTTTACCGCTACGCCCAGCTGCTGGGCAAGGGCTTCCAGGGCATGTGGATGTTCCAGCTGGATTATCCCGACGCCGGGGAGATCGCCCCTTATGCGGATGAAGCCATGCACTGGGTCGTGATGAACGAGATCCTCACCGACACCGACGAAGGCCTCTGCCCCAAGGGCACCGTGTCCGTCGCGGAGGCTATGGTCATCCTGGAGCGCTTCCGGGCCGCCGTCGTCGTGGAGGACGCGGACCTGGTCCTGACCAGCGGCAGCCTCACCCTCACCATTCCCGGCGCCACCGCGGAGCTGGTGATCGCCGAAGCGATCGAGGACAGCGAGGACGGCACCCTGTTCACCGTCGCCGAGAAGGCCTCCGTGGAGGCTGCGCAGGCCCGGGGCGGGGAGCTTGACGGGGCCGGGTGGCTCTTTGACATCCGCAAGGTCTCCGGCGAAGCCCTGCAGGAAATGCTCTGCTATGATATGTCCGGCGTGACCCCCTTCGCCAGGGACGCCGAGGGCAATGCCTACCTGCTCTGCACCCCCACGGACGTGCGCATCGAGCGGGAGGGCGAATTCACGGAGGCGGATATGGAGCAGTGGTCCCTGCTGAATGGCTGGGCCGCGCTGATCCCCCAGGTCTTCGTGGATGAAAACGAGGGGCTGGAGCCCTTCACCAGGGGCAACAGCGACCTGGAAATCTATTTGAACCGCATCCTCTGCGGCCTGGAGGCCGGCTACACCGTCAGCACTCTGGACTTCGGACCTCTGGAGCCCGGCGACGTGGACCCCGCCCCCTTCATCGAAAAGCTGCTGGAAGGGACCTATACCTACGCGGACGGCGCGGAAGCGCCCGATGGGACCTATGTGGTCCTGACCTTCCCCGAAGCTTCCACCCGCTTTGATTTCTTCTTCGCCCCTGAAGGGCAGAACCTCGTCCGCAAGGTCGTCGACATGGACGGCGAAGAATATGAAGCTCTGTTCGAGGCGGCCCTTGCCGGCGACGCCACGGCCAATGCCGTGATGTACGACTGGTACAAGGCCATTGCCGAAGCCCAGGGTCTCAGCCTTGCGGAGGACCTGATCCTGACCGGCGGCGGTCTCACCCTCGCCATCCCCGCCGACAAGGCGGAGCTGGTGGTCGCCGAAGCGATCGAGGACAGCGAGGACGGCACCCTGTTCACCGTCGCCGAGAAGGCCTCCGTGGAGGCTGCCCGGGCGCTGGGCGAGGAGACCGACGGCGCGGGCTGGCTCTTTGCCGTCCGCAAGGTCTCCGGGGAAGCCCTGCAGGAGCTGCTCTGCTATGATATGTCCGGCGTGACCCCCTTCGCCAAGGACGCCGAGGGCAATGTCTATCTGTTCTGCACCCCCACGGACGTGCGCCTGGTGCGGGCGGACGGATATACGGAAGAAAACACCGCCGCCTGGGCGGAGCTGAATGAGTGGGCTGCCGACGTCCCCGCCGCCCTGATCGATGCTAACGGCCTGGAGCCCTTCACCCGCGGCAACAGCGACCTGGAGATCACTCTGAACCGCATCCTCTGCGGCGTGCAAACCTACGCCGTCAGCACCCTGGAGTTCCTGTCCCTGGAGCCCGGCGATGTGGACCCCGCCCCCTTCGTGGAAAAGCTGCTGGAAGGGACCTATACCTACGCGGACGACGCGGAAGCGCCCGACGGGGAGTATGCGGTGCTGCAGCTGCCCGAGGAAGCCACCCGCTATGACTTCTTCTTCGCCCCTGAAGGACAGAACCTCATCCGCAAGGTCGTGACCATGGAGGGCGAGGATTACGAGACCCTGTTCCGGGTGTCCTTCGCCGACGATACCACGGCCACCGCCGTCATGAGCGCCTGGTACGACGCGCTCGCTCAGGCCCAGGGCCTGAAATAATCCAAAGGCAAAGCGCCTCCGGCAGTCGCAATGCATCGCGCTGCCGGAGGCGCATCATACACAGAAGCAGAACTACGGAAAAGGAGGTTTCGCATGTATTATCGGGAAATCGCCGGCGTGAAGGTCTCCGCCCTGGGTATGGGCAATATGCGTCTCCCTACCCTCGACGGGCAGGATAAGAACATCGACCGGGTCAAGGCGCAGGAGATCATCGACTATGCCGTGAGCCACGGGATCAACTATTTCGACACGGCCTACCGCTACCACGGCGGCCAGTCGGAATACTTCATCGGCGAAGCGCTGAAGAAGTATCCCCGGGAGAGCTTCCTGCTGGCAAGCAAATTCCCCGGCCACATGATGGTCAAAAAGGAAGGGGGCGTGGTGGGCTTCACCGGCGGCCTGGCGGGATGGCCGGACAACACCGTGGAGGGCGTCTTCGCGGAGCAGCTGAAAAAGTGCCAGGTGGACTACTTCGACTTCTATCTTCTGCACAACGTCAGCGAACAGTCCCTCGCCATCTATGACGATCCCGAGCTGCAGGTGGTGGAGTTCGTGAAGAAGCTGAAGGCCGAGGGCAAGGTCCGGCACCTGGGCTTCAGCTCCCATGCCTCCAGCGCGGCCACCATCGACGACTTCCTGACCCGGCACGAGGGGGTCTTCGACTTCGTGCAGATCCAGCTGAACTATCTGGACTGGAAGCTCCAGGACGCCAGGGGCAAGTATGCGGCCATCACCAGGCACGGCGTGAAGGTGGTGGTCATGGAGGGCGTGCGGGGCGGCAGGCTCGCCAGCCTCCCGGAGGAGCAGATGGCCCGGCTCCGGGCCCTGCGGCCGGAGGACAGCGCCGCCCGCTGGGCGCTGCGCTGGCTCCAGTGCCTGCCGGAGGTGGCGGTGGTGCTCTCCGGCATGACCACGCTGGACCAGATCAAAGAGAATGTGGAGACCTTCGCCGCCCCCGCCCCCCTGGACCAGACGGAAGGGGCGCTGCTGACGGAGGTGGCGGATTCCATGCTGCACTGGGTGCCCTGCACCGCCTGCCGCTACTGCACGGAGGGCTGCCCCATGGAGCTGAATATCCCCGGGATCATCGCGGCCTACAATGGGGTGAAAAACGGCGACTTCATGTCCCGCTACGATCCGGACAGGGCGGACAGCGCCATGGATCCCCGGCGCTGCGTGGGCTGCGGCGCCTGCGCCGCCATCTGCCCCCAGCATATCGACATCCCCGCCCTCATGGCGGAATTCGCGGAAATGCTGCAGCCCCCGCGCCGCTGAACAGCGCGGGAAATCCATAGCGCCGGGCACTGCCGTCCGGCATGCCCGGCAATGAGGAGTTGGAGGAAATGATGGACAAACAGACGTTTGACAGCCTCGTGAAGGAGGCCTTTGCCGGCGTGGACAATCAGACGCATCTTCCCGAGGAGGATGTGACCGTGCCGATCATGGATGCGCCCATTTACGGCTTTGCCGCCGCGGACGATCCCATCTTCGAAAGCTTCCGGGACCCGGAGGTCATCGGGAAGAACTTCATGACGCCGAAGGAGTGGATGCCGGAGGCCAGGACCGTCGCGGTGTTCTACTTCTCCTTCTCGGAGGAGATCCGAAGCCGTCACCGGGCTTCCGCGGAACTCATGGACGAGGCCTGGGTCAACGGCTACGGAGATCACGCAAAGGTGGTGGTCCCCTTTGCCCAGGCCATGACCGCCGCCCTGGAGAAGGCGGGCGTCAGGGTCTTCAATCCCACCTGGGACACGAAGCACCCCTCCGAATCCATTCCCTGGGATAACGGGGGAGAGGAGGACCTCCACTGGTCCGTGGCCTGGTCCACCCGGCACGTGGCCTACGCGGCGGGGCTGGGCACCTTCGGCATCCACCGCCATATCATCACGGAGAAGGGCTGCTGCGGCGCCATGGTTACCCTGCTGCTGGACTGCGTCCTGGAGCCCACGAAGCGGGCCTACACGGATCCCTATGCATACTGCATCCGCTGCGGCGCCTGCACCCATCGCTGTCCCGTGAACGCCATCACCATGGAGCATATGCGCAACCTGAAAAAGTGCAGCGGCCACAGCGGCGAGCTCTTCCGGAAATTCAAGAAGGGCAACTGCGGCAAGTGCATGGTGGGCGTCCCCTGCGAGGACAGGATCCCGGGCAGAAGGGAATAAGCCCGCAGAAACCGTCAGCGGTTCGCGATATCTTGTTAAAGATAAAAAACAGGGAAAAGATAGCGTCACCCTTTGCATTCCGGTCCCAAAAGGCCGGAGCGCAAAGGGTGATCTGCTGTCCGGGCGGCGAAAGTAAGATACAAATTCGACAGAAATATGACAGATAGACTTGAAATCGTCATAGATTCGTCATATAATACGGACATTGGTTAATATATACAAAAACCAAGCAACGGAAAGGAGAAAAAGCATGAAAACTGGCAAAAAATCCCTGTCCCTGCTGCTGGCCATCATCATGGTCGTCTCCCTGCTGGGCGGCGCCTTCGTGGTCAACGCGGCGGACGCCGTGACGATCACGCCGAACGCCACAGTCGGCGGCGAGACCGTCACCCTGACAGCGACCGGCCTGGATGATGAGTTCACGTATTTCACCGGGTACGGCACAAGCTATGCTCTGTGGTTCGACCACGACGGTACCTTCTGTTTTGACAAGGACGTGACCCTGAGCTACCAGGGCCAGGTGAAGGCTGAACTGACTGCCGGCGAGGTCTATCAGATTGCCGACGGCTATACCGAAGTCTATGTCGCTCTGGATGACGGCACGAACCTGATGATCCTTGACAAAGACGATCCCGGCAATTTCGCCCCTTATCCGGCGGATACGCCTCTGTCCGAGTTCCCCGGCACCGTCGGCGAAGCCGCCGCTGCCGAGGAGCCCGCCGAGGAAGAACCTGCCGAGGAAGAGCCTACCGAGGAGGAGCCCGCTGAGGAGGAGCCCGCTGAGGACGGCAGCTTTACGGCCGCCACCGAACTGGAGGCCGGCAAGCAGTATCTGATCGTCACCGAGGCGGATGGCAAGTATTATGCCATGACCTGCACCGGCGCCAACAGCCTCGTCGGAGCAGTGGAGGTCACTGCGGCGGACGCCAGCGCTGTCTGGATGCCCGACGGACAAGACCATCTGGAAAACGTGGGCGTGCCCGACCAGTTCGTTTTCGCCAGCAGCGGCGGATTCTATACCTGGGACAGCAGCATGGCGCCCCGCACCTTCGTGTATGACGCCGCCAGCGAGACGGTGATCATGCACAACGGAAGGTACTATCTGAGCTTCGACGGCGCGAGCTTCGGCCGGACGGAAGACCAGGCCGGGGCCGCCAAGATCCTGCTCTTTGCCGGAGAGGGCGCCGCTGCGGCAGAGCCCGCTGAGCCCGAACCCGCGGAGGAGATCGTCTTCCCCGCGCCGGAAACCGTTTATCGCGATGCCGTCAAGAATGAGGACGGCTCCATCACCCTGGCCTTCACCTCCGACGTCCACTACAGGGACGGCGACAACATGAACCTGAAGACCTGGCTGGACAACTCCGGTGTGGGTTATGTCGACGCCATCGGTTTCTGCGGCGACATGGGCTCCGCCTATGCCTCCAACGCTGAGGATTACTGGACCTGGACCGGCAGCGTCATGAGCTATGTGGACAGCCAGATCGCCGAAGGCAAGATCGGCGACGCCATCTACACCCTGGGCAACCACGAGTGGTTCCCCTCCTTTGGCGGCAACTACCTGCGGGAGTACGCCAACTATGAATCCGCCCAGCGGCTGCGCCAGATAGGCGAAGGCGTCGTGACCGACGACTACATCATCTACTGCTTCGGCGCGGGCAGCTGCGTTTCCACCCAGTCCAAAAACGACTATATGGAAGAAGACATCGCCAAGCTGGACGAGTGGCTGGCGACCGCGCCCACGGATCGGCCCATCTTCATCCTCACCCACTTCCCCCTGCATTTCTGGTACAACACCCGCTATGCCCCCCATGCCGTGGACGTCGTCAATGTGCTGAACAAGTACAGCGACGATCATGAGATCATCTTCTTCTGGGGCCACAACCACAGCGACTATGACGACAGCTACTATACGCCCAAGTTCCCCGGCGACGAGATCCGCCTGGATGCCGAGGGGAATATGTGCACCGTGAACTTCACCTATCTGGGCGCGGGCTGCACCTCCGACGCGGAGTACACCGGCCCGGGCAAGGGCTCCGCCAGCATCTTCAACAAGGGCCTCATCGTCACCATCAACGCCGACAAGACCCTGGATTTCACCTACTACACCCTCGACGGTCTGAAGATGTATGTGGAAAGCCCCTGGCTGGTCCGCTTCCGCACCGGCTACGGCGACTATGAGACCGTGTCTTCCCTGTATGTGGAAGACGGAGAGACCGTCACGGCACCCGAAGCTCCTGAGATCGAGGGCTTTGAATTAGCCGGCTGGTACTATAGGAACGACTATAAGGAGGTCCCCTTCGACTTCACAGCGCCCGTCCATCAGTCCTATCTCATCACAGCGAAATACAGCAAGGTGCTCACCCCTGTGGCTGCGCCCGACGAAGCGGACTGCGTGACCGTCACGCCGGCCGCCACCTTCAACGGAGCGAGCCTGACCATGACGGGCACCGGTGTGGGCGACCTGTTCACGGCGTTCGACCTGGCCTCCATCGGCTACGGCACCGGCATCGAATACGGCTTCTGGTTTGATGCCGACGGCCTTGTCTCCTTCAACCAGGATGCGACCCTGTACTATCAGGGCAATGCCACGGATTTCACCCTGAAGGCAGGGGAGTTCTACAGTGTCGCCGGCTTCGGCGAGTACTATGTGAAGCTGGATGACGGCAACATGCTCCTTCTCCTTGAGAAGGATGCTCCCGGCAACTTTGCCAATCTCCCCGGCACCCAGCCCTACTCCGCTTTCCCCGGCGTCATCACGGTGGGCGGTGAAGCGCCCGCTCCCGAACCCGAGCCTGAACCCGAAGGCGTTACCTACGTCGTTCAGGAAGGCGACACCCTGCGGAGCATCGCCATGGCGTTCTACGGCATCAGCGCCAAGTGGAACCTGATCTACGAGGCCAACTATGACGTCATGTCCGGTCCCAGCCTGATCCATGTCGGGCAGACCCTGCTGATCCCGTAATGTCACCGCGGGAAAGCACCGCAAGGTAAAGAAAACGGCGCTGTCTCCAATCAGCCGAGAGCTGAAAGGAGGCAGCGCCTTTCTTTCCGGATCGGATATCCGGTATTCCTGTAAATCCGATATCTGACGATCAGCCGATGGGGCGCTCCCCGGCTTCGGCGCGGACCTTTGCGATGACCGTCCGGCAGAGGAACGCCGCCACGATGAGCGTCAGGACCTCGGAAATGAGGGGCGAGAACCAGACGGGCTCCAGCCGTCCCAGCCGGCTCAGGGCCCAGGCGGCGGCGACCTGGATCACCACCTGGCGCAGGATGTTGAGCATCAGCGCGAATTTCGAGCGGCCCAGCGCCTGGAAGGAGGAGGTGAGGATGACCGTCACCGCGCCGAAGGTCATGGACAGGGCGCAGCGCCGCACCGCCGTGACGCCGATGGAAAGCATGTACTCCGACGCGTTGAAGAGCCGCAGCAGCGGCACGGGGATAAGCTCGTAGAGGATCGTGACCGCCAGGGTGATGACCGCGCCGACGATCACGCTGAGCCGCAGCGTTTGGAACAGGCGGTCCAGCTTCCGTGCACCGTAGTTATAGGAATAGATGGCGAGGGTGCCGTTGTTCATGCCGAAGACGGGCATGAAGCCGAAGCTCTGGAGCTTGATCCAGATGCCGTAGACCGCCGTGGCCGTCGTGGAGAAGGAGAGATAGATGCCGTTGAGGAGATAACCGGTGACGGCGTGCAGGCCCACGGTGATCATGGAGGGGAAGCCGATGGAATAGATGAATTTCAGAATCCTGAGGTCCGGGAGCATCTGCCGGAAATCAAAGCGTGTCGCCGTATTGCGCTTCCAATTGAAGATCAGCGCGCAGATGGCCGCGGCGAACTGGCCGATGACCGTGGCGATGGCGGCGCCGCGGACGCCGAGACCGAACGCGAAGATGAAGATCGGGTCCAGGATGATGTTCAGGATCGCGCCGAGGCCCTGGCTGATCATGGAGGGCGTGGCGTTTCCCGTGGCGATCAGGAGCTTTTCCAGGCCCTGCGCCTGGAACATGCCGAGGGAGAAGACCGTGATGATGGAGACATACTGCGCGCCGTATTCGATGATGCTCTCCACGTCGGTCTGGCTCTGGAAGAAGCGCCGGGAAAAGAGCAGGCCGAGTACCACGCAGAGGAGCGCGTAGACCGTGTCGATAAAGACCTGGACGTTGGCGGCCTTTTCCGCCCGGCGCCGGTTTCCCTCCCCCAGGGAGCGGGACACCAGTGCGTTGACGCCGACGCCCGTGCCCACGGCCAGGGCGATCATGATGTTCTGGAGGGGCAGGGCAAGGGAGACGGCGGTCAGGGCGTCCTCGCTCAGCCGGGCGACGAACATGCTGTCCACGGCGTTGTAGAGCGCCTGGATGAACATGGAGATCATCATCGGCACGCTCATGGTGACGAGCAGCCTGCCGATGGACATGGTCCCCAGCTTTTCCTGCGCTGCCTGTTTTCGGTTTTCAGCGGGCGCGGCCATCGTATCCTCTCCCATCGTTTGCGTATCAGTTGTGAGTATAACATAAGCGCTTAAAAGAGACAACTGCGTGTTAACGCTTCCCCCTTTCATCTTCCCGCATTCTTTGGTATAATCATAAAAACGAAATATACAGGATATAAGGAGGTAATTCTATGAAGATCGCTGTCATCGGCGCTGCCGGAAAGGCGGGCAGTCTCATCGCAAGGGAAGCCTTGGACCGGGGCCACGAGGTCACGGCCATCGTGAAGCCCGGCAGCGAAGGCCGCGTTCCCGCGGGCTGCGCCGTCCTGGCAAAAAGCCTGTTCGACCTCACTGCCGCCGACCTCAGGGGTTTCGCCGCGGTGGTGAACGCCTTCGGCACCCCCTTCGACCAGCCGGGCAGGGAGAAGGAGCATGTGGACGCGGCAAAGCTCCTCATCGCTATCGGCAAGGAACTGCCCGACGTGCGCTTCCTCACCATCGGCGGCTACGGCAGCCTGTTCACGGATGAGACGAAAACCCGGCGGGTGGTGGACGGCATCCCGGAGCCCTTCCGGGCGGTGCCCCAGGCGGCCAAGGAGGCCCTGGACCTGTTCCAGGCTTCCGACATGAACTGGACCTTCTTCAGTCCCGCCGGCAGCTTCGACCCCAATGGGGCCCGCAGCGGCAGCTACACCCTGGGCGGGGACGTGGTGATCCTGAACCGCATGGGCCAGAGCTACATTTCCTATGCGGATTTCGCCATCGCCATGGTGGACGAGATCGAGCAGGCCAAGCACATCCGGGAGCGGGTGACCGCCGTTTCCTGCGACCCCTTCTTCCGCAACGCGCCCCAGTATTTTCCCGTGACCACCTATAAATTCTCTCGGGCCGGGGCTTTTATGGCCCTGAGCATCGACAACGTGAAATACGGCAAGGGCACCCTGACCCTCACCACCTGCCGGGGCAACCGCGTCCACAGCCAGACGGACGACGGGAGCAGGCTGTTCCGCATCTTCGCCACCTTCGAGGGCAGGCGGGTGCCCTTCGCCACCCAGCAGATCGGCCCTGCGGAGCTGGTGCTCCACACCCGCCACGGCGATATCCGCTTCACCTGGGCCAGCGCCAGCCGGCTCATGGCGGAGGGCGATCCGGGCATGGGCCTGGAGTGGACCCGCAGCGCCACCACCTACGAGTCCCTTCGCCCCCGGCAGGACGGGGCCTGGGAGAGCATTCCCCAGAGCTCCAGCCCCCTGTGCTTCAAAGGGCTGGAGGGCTCCTCCTTCACCTTCAAAAACAGCTGGAACTGGTATGATTTCCGGGTCGCCGGCATCGACGGCTTCACCGTGCCCGGCCCCGACGGGCGCTTCACCCTGGCTGTGGATGAATTCCCCTATATGGTCACGACCCCTGCGCCCTACGGCACCTATGCCCAGGGCAAGGCGGACATGCTGGCGGACTGGGAGGCCTTCTGGGCCAAGTATCCCAAGCTGGCGGAGCCCTATGCCCGCAAGGCGGAGGAGACCGCCTATGATCTGTGGACCATGCTGGTAGCGCCCACGGACCTCACCCCCCGCTGGATGATGCAGATGTTCCCCGGCATCATGGTCTCCCAGTGGCAGCTGGTGCAGAACGGCGTGGCCCTGCAGGATATCCCCGATCTGTCCCGCAGCCTGCTCATGGCTCCCCTGGAGCGCCAGGGCGCGGACGGCCAGCTGGCCGACGGCTATGACGAGACGCAGCTGGCGACCGGCGGCATCAAGCCTCCCATCTACGGCTGGGCCCTCAAGAACGTCATGGCCCACCACGATCTGGGCAAGGAGTGGCCCAGGGAGGACCTGGAGAAGCTGTATGCCGGCGCGGGAAAATGGGCCATGTGGTTCATGAAATACCGGGACGACGACAAGGACGGCCTCCCCGGCTTCGACACCGGCACGGGCACCGGCTTCGACGAGATCACCGCCTATATGGACGGCGTGCCCATGGCCACCCCGGACCTCTGCGCCTACGAGGTGCTGAACTTCGAGGTCCAGGGCGACCTGGCAAAGCTCCTGGGCAAGCCCCAGGAGGAAATCGACGGCTGGTACAGGATGAGTAAGGAACTGCTGGACCGGATGCTGGATAAGATGTGGACCGGGGAGCACTTCGTCTGCCTCAAGCAGTACACCCATGAGCCTGTCTTCACCGGCTCCAGCCTTTTCTACATCCCCCTGATCCTGGGGTCTCGTCTGCCCAAGGACGTGCTGGACAAGCTCACCGCGGACCTGATGCGGGAGGACCATCTCCTGACCCCCTACGGCATCGCCAGCGAGGACATCCAGAGCGACTACTTTGAAATGATCGGCACGCGGATGGGCTCCGGGGCCATCAGCCCTCCGGGCGAAGTGTTCATCCTCACCGGCCTCTGGGAGGGCGGCAAGAAGGAGGAAGCCAAGCTCATCGTCGACCGCTACCTGGGCGCGCTGATGGAAAAGGGCTTCCCCCACTACCTGGACCCCATCTCCGGGGACGGGAGCTTCCCGGGCGGCACCTGGTGCCGCAACGCCTTCACCATCCTGGCGAGGATGGTATCCGAGGGCTGAAATCGATCAAAAATAAAAGAGTGGGAATGACTTCCCCTGGCTGACAAGTGCCCGCAAACCCTTTATATCCAAGGGTTTGCGGGCTTGGTATATTTTACCAATCCGTTTTTGCAACACGCTTTCCCGAAAAAGTGTTTTGCAACAGATGGAATCGTACCGGGTGGCTTATAGGTACTGAGAATGAATTGTGTATTTCTATTTCGCATTTTTGAAAAATTATTGATTTTGCGAAATAGGCTGTGGTACAATACGGACGAGGTGACCTGCCGTGCGATTGATCGAGCGTGACTTCTATCTGAACAAGCTGAAGGATGTCATGGGCACCCCGGACATTAAAGTCATTACCGGCGTACGACGCAGCGGAAAGTCTAAGCTGCTGGAGGCTTTCATGGCCTATGTCCGGGCCAATGATCCGAACGCAAACATTATTCATATCAACTTCAATCTGAATGCTTTTGAGAGTCTCGCCGAGTATCATGTGCTGAATGACCATATTGAAAATGCTTATCTTCCGGGGAAAAACAACTTCATCTTTATTGATGAGGTTCAGATGTGCTCCGGCTTTGAGAAAGCTATCAACAGCCTTCACGCCTCCGAGAAATATGATATTTATATCACCGGATCCAGTGCATTTCTTCTGAGCAGCGATTTGGCAACGCTGTTTACAGGACGAACCTTTGAAATTGAGGTTTTTCCATTCTCCTTTCGTGAGTTCATGCAGTATTTCGAACTGACAGATCCGTACGCTGCCTTTCGTCGCTATATTCAGGAGGGCGGCATGTCCGGCTCTTACCTCTATAAAACGCCGGAATCAAAATATGATTACATTTCGGATGTTTTCAACACGTTGATCGTCCGGGATATTCAGCGCAAGTATCGTGTGCGTAACATGCCGCTGATGGAGCGTCTGTGCGACTTTCTCATTGACAACATTTCCAACCAGACATCCACCCGAAGCGTGGCGGCGGCGTTCACCAGTGAGCAGGTCAAAACGAATGACCGCACAATCAGCGCCTATATCAAATACCTCTGCAACGCTTTCGCATTTTACAAGGTAAGGCGGTACGACATTCAAGGCAAACGCTGTCTCAGCTCCAATGATAAGTATTATCTAAGCGATCATTCCTTCAAATACGCCAAGTTGGGCACGAAAAACGCCGATTATGGCAGAATGATCGAGAATATCGTTGCCATTGAACTTCTTCGCCGGGGCTATGAGCTATATGCCGGTGTGCTGTACAAGAAAGAGATCGACTTCGTGGCCATCAAACGTAGCGAAAAGCTGTATATCCAGGTTGCCAGCAGTATCGACGATCCCGACACTTTCCAGCGCAAGGTCGATCCCCTGCTGAAGATCAAGGACGCCTATCCGAAGATGATCCTTACCCGTACCCGACAGGAAGCATATCAGTACGAGGGTGTGCAGATCGTGGATGTGGCGGATTGGCTGGTAGAATAAATGCCGGATTATCAAGGCAACACCGCACAATTCTCGGTACACATCTTGCTTGCATAATGTTCCGTCATATTGCCCGAAAATCTTGGCCAATACAGGAAGTATTACCCGCGATTTTCAGACAATCTGACGAAAATTCTGACTGCGCAATCTGCGCACCAGAATTGTGCGGTGTTGCCTCAATAGCTTTTGGGACGCAAGAGACCATGTTTTTCGGAGGAAAGTATGCCATTATAAACAGCAGGTAAGAGAAACCGGAAAAAGAAAAGGAGTGAAACTCATGTGGAACAGTAAACGGGTATTCGAATATGAGGGCATGATCGCCGAGACGGTGGGCATCACCGGTCATGACGGCAAGCCCATCCGCGCCTATTATTCCCGGCCTCTGGGGAAAGAGAGCTTTCCCGGCATCGTCCTGATCCCCCACATGCCGGGCTGGGACGAGTGGTGCCGGGAGACGGCCCGTCGCTTCACCGCCCACGGCTATGCCGTGGTGTGCCCCAACATCTATGAGGAATACGGGGACGGCACCCCCGCCGAGGTCTCCCAAAAGGCCATGAAGGACGGGGGCGTGGCCGACAAGGACGTCATGGGCGATGTGGAAGCCTCTCTCCGCTTCCTGCGCAGCCAGGCCAGCGCCAGCGGCAAGGCGGGCGTCATCGGCATGTGCTCCGGCGGACGCCATACCTTCCTGGCGGCGGCCACCCTGGACGGGATCGACGCGGCGGTGGACTGCTGGGGCGGCAGCGTGATCGTTCCCCCGGAGCGGCTGAGTCCGAAGCAGCCCGTGGCTCCCGTGGATCTGGCGGACGGCATCGACTGCCCGCTGCTGGGTATCTTCGGCAACGACGACAAGTTCCCGACGCCGGAGGAAGTGAACGCCCTGGAGGCCGTGCTGAAGGAGAAGGGCAAGGATTATGAATTCCACCGCTATGACGGCGCGGGGCACGGCATCTGGTACTATGACCGGCCCATGTACCGCCAGGAGCAGGCCATGGACTCCTGGAACAAGGTCCTGGACTTCTTTGACAAACATCTGAAAGGGACCTGAGATGCGCGCGGAAGGGCCGGAAGCGCCCCTGGCCGTCATGGCCAAGCCCGTGGGCTCCCGCTGCAACATGCGCTGCGCCTACTGCTACTATCTGGAGAAGGGAAAATACTCCGAGAACCCAAAGCAGACGCGCATGAGCTTTGACCTGCTGGAAAAGCTGATCCGCCAGACCGTCGCCGCCTCCCCCGGGCCGGTCGTGTCCTTCACCTGGCACGGGGGCGAGCCGACGCTGGCCGGGCTGGATTTCTACAAAAAGGCGCTGGAGCTGGAAAAGAAATACCTGCCCAGGGGCTGGGAGGCCTGGAACAACCTCCAGACCAACGGCCTGCTCCTCAATGAGGGCTGGTGCCGCTTTTTGAAGGAGAACCGCTTCGACGTGGGCCTGAGCATCGACGGGGACATGGAAGTCCATGACTTCAACCGGCGTCTCCCCAATGGGGCGGGGACCTATGAGCGGGTGCGCGCGGCCATCCGGCGCCTGCGGGATGCCGGCCTCGAGCCGGACCTGCTGTGCACGGTCAACGCGGTCTCCCAGGAAAAGCCTCTGGAAGTCTACCGTGCCCTCCGGGACACGGGCTGCATCTGGGTGCAGTTCATCCCGGTGGTCATCCGCGGCGCGGACGGCGCCGCATCCGCCGGTTCGGTGAGTCCGGAGGGCTACGGGCGGTTCCTCACGGCGGTCTTCGACGAATGGGTGCGGCATGATCTGGGAAAACTGGATGTGCAGCTGTTCGCGGAGATGGCCCGGATCATGGCCGGGGGCCAGGCCAGCCTGTGCTGGATGAGCCCCACCTGCGGCCACGTGCTCATTGCCGAGGAGGACGGGGCCGTGTATTCCTGCGACCACTTCGTCGACCCGGAGCATCGCCTGGGGACTCTGCGGGAGGGCAGCCTGGCCCGCCTGGCCGAGGGGGCGTTCCAGCGCGCCTTCGGGCTTGCGAAGCGGGAAAACCTGACAAGCGAATGCCGGGCGTGCCCGTATCTGCGCTTCTGCAACGGGGGCTGTCCCAAGGACCGCTTCGGCCTCAGCGCGGAGGGGCAGCCGGGGCAGTATTGGCTCTGCGCCGGTCTCAAGAAGTTTTTTGCCCACGCCGAGCCGGTCCTGAAAAGGGTCATGGACATGAGCGCCGAAGGAAAAACGCCCCCGGAGATCATGGCGCGGCTGAAGGAACCGGCGGACACTTGAGAAACCGGAAAACGTCCTGAGAAATCATGCGATTTCTCAGGACGTTTTTTGCTGTACGGATACGCGGCTTTCCCGGAAGGGAACTCCCGGAAAGCCCGGAAGCGGTCATTTGCCGGAGCCGAGGAGGCCGGAGAGCATGGAGGCGACGTCGACGCCGCCGAGCATGCTGCCCATCATGCTGCCCAGGGGATTTACGTCCGCGTTTGGCTGCTGCTGTGCGCTGCCTGCGCTCTGCTGCTGCGCGCCGCCGAAGAGATTGCCCAGCAGACCGCCGATGCCGCCCTGCTGGGAAGGAGCCTGCTGCTGCGCGCCGCCGCCGAGCAGACTTGCGAGCAAGCCGCCGCCGGAGGGCGCCGACGGCTGGGCCTGGGCGGTCTGCGCCGCCTGCTTGCCGAGCAGGCTCATCAGCAGGGGAGCCGCCGCGCCGAGGATGCTGCCGGTAGCCGCCGTGCTGAGGCCGGCTTTGTTTGCCGCGGCTTTCGTCGTCGCAGCCGTATCTCCGCCCAGCAGGTGACCGACGATCTTTTCCCCGTCCTGAATGTCCACGTTGGACAGAAAGGCGGCGACGTCGCTGGTGTCGTCCTTCGCGTGGGAATCCAGCGCGCCGGCGAAGCCCTCGACGGTTTCCCGGTTGCTGGCCTGGCCCTGCACGCCGTTGAGCATGGCGGGCAGCGCGGAAAGCAGCACGGATTTGACCTGGTCGGTGCTCGTGCCGGTCTTCTGGCTCATCTGCGCGATGCTGTCAGAGCTGAGCATCGTCTTCATCATGGAAGCTAAATCCATTTTGGAACATCTCCTTCATGTTGTTGTGATCATTATAGAAGCCGGAGAGAAGAATGTCAAATCCGGAAGCAGCGCGGCGGGGCGTTTTGCTCCCGTCATCCTGCAGAAGTTCGTCTGCCGCGCGGGTTATGCGAAGGAAGCAGTTGAGAGACGGAGAAAACTGTGGTATGCTTCGTTTTGAGAGTTTTGCGCGCGTTTCCCCAAAGTCTTTTGAAAGGAAAATCCAGCCATGAAAAAAACGGTTGTCTTTCTTTTGACGCTCCTGCTGGTGCTGAGCCTTTTCGGCTGCACGAAGACGGAACCCGCCCCGGAGCCGACCCAGCAGCCGACCCAGGCGCCCGCACCGGAACCGACCCCGGAGCCTACCCCGGAGCCTACGCCGGAACCGACCCCGGAACCGACCACCGAACCCGCAGCCGAGGAATGGGACTTCACGGTGCAGGTGGAGCGCTCCGAGCGGGAGTACAAGGCGGAGGACGGCACGGTGATCGCCGCGGAGAGCGTCGAGTGGCCGGTGCTGGCGCTGGTCAGCACCAGCGGCGAGGTCTTCTCCGGGACCGAACCCGGGCGCGGCGTGACGGCGCAGCAGCTTTCCGTCTGCAAAGCCTTCAACGATGCGACGGCCGCCGTCGGCGTCTGGGATATCGACATCGAGGAAGAAGGACGCACGATCTACGAAATGCGGAAGGAGTCCGGCGACGAGATGCCCCCCGTCGGCAGGGAGATCACGGTCGCGGATATTCATCGGCAGGGCGGCCTGCTGAGCGTTTTGGAGAGTGATTACGCCTATCTGGGCGGCGCGCACCCGGACTATGGTCTGCGCGCCTGGAATTACGACCTCGGCGGCGGAAGGTTCGTCGACCTGATGGACCTGACCGACCGCCCGGCGGAGCTGCGGGAGACCGTCGCCTACGAAGTCGCCGAACAGATCTCCGCCAGCGAATTCCGGGAGGGCTATTATGGGGACTGGTTCAACCGGCTCCTGGAAAAGGAGAGCTTTGAAGTCTATTTCGGCGCGGAGGGCATGACGGTCTTCTTCCAGGAATATGACCTCGCGCCCCACGCCGTCGGCGTGCCGGTGTTCCAGATCCCCTACGGCTCGATCAGCCGCTTCCTGAACGCCTACGGCGAGCAGCTCCTTGATCTGCCCATGGAAGCCCGGGTGATCGGCGACTTCCACGAGGCGCAGAGCCTGTGGAGCTGGCTGGAAGCCCGCGCGCCGGTGGACTGGAACGACAGACGCTCAGAGGGCGACCACTGGTACTGCCGCGTCGACGATCCGAACGTCCACACCCTTGCCGATGTGAAAGAGATGCTGTCCCGGTATGTGGACGAGAGCTTCGTGGAGGAACAGCTTGCCGGAGACGACGTGCTCCGTGAATTCGACGGCGTCCTCTACGCGGCCGACGCGGGCCGGGGAGACGACATCACCATCGCCTCGGTGGACTATGCTGCGCAGCTGGAGGGCGAGGGCGGCAAGGTCGTCGTGACGATCCATCGCCAGGACTATGACGACGAAACCGGCGACTGGGTGCTGACCGGCGAGACCGACGTCCTGGAGTTCCCCTTCACGCTGCGGGAGGGCCGCGCCGTTTTCACCGCGATGGAGCCCATTTATTGATCGAAGACGCGAAGCGCCGCCGCGGACGAGCATCGCGGGCGTCGTCGGGAAGAAAACGATTCCACGGAGGGAGATCGATGATCTACATTATCCGCCACGGCCAGACAGAACTGAACATCGGCAATGCCCTTCAGGGCAGGAGCGATCATCCGCTGAATGAAACCGGCATCCGGCAGGCGCAGGAGGCGGCCGGGCGGCTGAGGGGCGTCGCCTTTGACGCCGTCTATTCCAGCCCGCTCATCCGTGCGATCCGCACGGCGGAGATCATTGCGCCGGATATCGAACCGGTCATTGACGAGCGGCTGATCGAGATGGAATACGGCCCTTACGAGGGAAAGAGTCTCCGGGAGCTGGGCCCGGAGGTGATGACGTTTTTCCGGGATTTCGTCCATAATCCCGCACCGGAGGGGATGGAACCGCTGGAAAGCGTGGTGCGCAGAGGCGGCGCGTTTATGGAGGACTGCTGCCAAAGGGACGGCAACATCCTGGTTTCCACCCATGCCATCGCCATGAAAGGCATCCTGGAATACCTGACGCCGGATTCGGGCGGCAGCTATTGGTCAAAGAACATCAAAAACTGCGCGGTGTACACGGCGGAACACCTGCCGGACGGCGGCTGGACGGTTCCCGTGGAAATATAATACTGATCTTCCATCAAACGATTGAAAATCGTTTGATGGCTGCGGTGAAGTCTCACCGCAGTTTTCCAGCCCTTCGGCTGGAAAAAGATCGTATTGTACTGCAAATCACCTCGCATTGTATGCGTTTCGCCGGATGCGAAGGCATCCGGCCAATAAAAACACTTACATGTTTTTATTGAATTTGCGTATAAAAGCCGCCGCGCCCCGGAGGCGCAGCGGCAGGAGGCGGCGAAAACGGAACGGATGCTCCCGCGCCAAAAGGGAAGGGAACCGATGCGGGGAACGGAGGAGCGCGCTGTTCCGGCCGCTTGGCCGCCTTCCGTGGGAGAAAAGATCATGAACTACGTCTACCTTCTTCGCTGCTCCGACGATACGCTCTACTGCGGCTGGACAACGGATCTCGCCGCGCGTCTTGCCGCCCACAACAGCGGCAGCGGCGCGAAATACACGCGCTCCCGGCTGCCCGTGGAACTGGTGTATTATGAAGAACACGGCGACAGGCATGATGCGCGCAGCCGGGAATGGCACATCAAGCGGATGACCCGCGAGGAAAAACTGGAGCTGATAAAGGAATCCGGACCATGACGGCAGAAGAACGGGCCTCCATGACGTATGAGGACAAGCTGAAACAGCTTTTCTATTCCCAGAAGCAGACGCTCATCAAATTTCTGGAACACGGAGCGATCTCCAGAGCACAGTATGAAAAAAGCCTCCATGATCTCTCGGAGAAAATGGGGCTGGATATGGAATGCCTGGATATCGTGACAGAAGACGGCCGTCCCACCGGGGAAGTCGTTTCCCGTGACGAGGCGCATAAAAACGGTGTTCTCCATCGCACGGCCCATGTCTGGGTGATCCGGCCCGAAGACGGCGGCTGCGACATCCTGCTGCAAAAGCGGAGCGAGGAAAAGGAATCCTTCCCCGGCATGTTCGACACGTCCTCCGCAGGCCATATCCCCGCCGGCGACGAGCCGAAGGCGTCTGCGATCCGGGAACTGGCGGAGGAGCTCGGTATTTTCGCAGCGCCGGAAGAACTCCGATATGCCGGAACCTTCCGTATCCGGTATGAAAAAGAGTTTCACGGCCGGATGTTTCGGGATAATGAGGTCACCTGGGTCTATGTGTACGACGCGCCCGTGGAGATCGGGAATCTGACCCTTCAGCAATCGGAGGTGTCTGAAGTCCGCTGGTTTGATCTCGACGCGGTGTGGGACGAGATCCACAAGTCCCGGGACCGCTTCTGCGTGCCGGCCGGCGGCCTCCGGGTGCTGAGAGAATATCTGAACGGAACGGCAGGGGAATGACCCATGAACGCGAAACGGGGATATGTGCCGGAGGATGAGAAGAATTTCTCCGCTTCGGCATTGGAGACCATGCGGACGGCCTCCCGCCACATCGGTTATCTGATCAATGAAGGCTACGATCTGAAACAGGCGTCCGCTTTCGTCGGGAACCATTTTCTCCTCTCTGAGCGCCAGCGGCTGGCGATCATGCGCAGCCTTGCGACAAAGGCGCAGCTGAAAACCCGCCGGGAAAAAGAGAAGGCTTCCGGCGGCGAGGTCTGGATCGACGGGTTCAACACGATCATCACGCTGGAGGTCATGCTGAGCTCGTCCATCCTTTTCCGCGGCATGGACGGTACGATCCGGGATCTGGCGGCATTGCGGGGCACCTACAGGATCATCCCGGAGACGGAAGAAGCCGTCGGCATGCTCCTCGACGCCCTGGGGGAGATAAAGGCGGAAACGGTCCATATCCTGCTGGATGAGCCGGTTTCCAATTCGGGCCGCCTGAAGACGCTGATCGCCGAAGCCGGAGAGGGCCGCCCTTTTGCCCTGGACATTCGGATACACAGGGATGTCGATCGGGAGCTTTACGGGAAAGAAAACGTCGTCACCTCCGATTCCATCATCCTGGATCACTGCAAAAGCTGGGTGAATCTGGCGGCACGCTGTGCGGAGAAGCACGGGGTGCAGCCGATGCAGGTGTGGGAGTAGGTTACAAGCGGACCGGTGCTGAAGGGCCGTCAGGACTCATTCACGAGTTTTCCGCTCATGTGGTCGATCGTCAGCACCAGACACTGTGCTCTGGGCAATGCGTTCAGGATCTCATTCTGAATGTAAGCTTCGTCGTCCGTAAATTTCCGCAGCAGGTTTTCGCCGATTTCCCGGACCTTCTTTTCGTCCGTCACGAACCCGATCCGCCCGAAGACGACGACGGAGCGCACGTTCAATGCCCACTGCCCTTCCTTGCGATACCCGGCGTCATACACGCAGTAGCTCACTTTTTCGCATTTCGTGATCGCGTCGATCTTGTGGCCGCTTTTCGCGCCGTGGAAATAGAGCTTCCCGTCGCTCGGGCAATACCAGTGGTTCATCGGGATGCCGTACGGGTATCCGTCGTCTCCGAGCATGGAGAGGACGCCGCGCCGCTCCGTCGCCAGAACGGCAAGGCAGTCGTCCTCGCTCAGCTGCTGTTTCAAACGTCTCATTGGTCTGAACATGGAAAATCCTCCCATCGCGTACACATAGAAAATACCGCGGGATCCTGACTGCGCGATCTGCGCGCCGGAATCCTGCGGTATTGGCTTCCTTCTCCGGCGGCGCTGCCTCTGATCCGTCTTTCGGCTATGAGGAGACAGCCCGCTTTTCTTGTTCGCTTTTCTCCAATTCCAGCAAGCGGTCCAGGACTGCCAGGGCGGCTTCCTCCTTGCTGAGGAGGGGCAGCTCCCGGCTGTCCTCCGCGGTGATGAGGGTGAGGATGTTGGTATCCACCCGGAAGCCCGCCCCCGCCTGCCGGAGATCGTTGGCGCAGATCATGTCCGCATTCTTCTTTGTGAGCTTGGCGCGGCTGTTTTCCAACACGTGCTCGCTCTCCATGGAGAAGCCCGCCAGGAGCTGACCCGGCCGGCGGTGCTGCCCCAGCCACAGCAGGATATCCCGGGTGCGCTTCAGGGGAATGGAAAGGTCCCCCTCTTTTTTCTTGAGCTTGTTTTCCGCCACCTCCGCGGGGGTGTAGTCCGCCACGGCGGCGGCCTTGATGATCCAGTCCGCCTTTTCGGCGCGCGCCGTCACCGCCTCGAACATGTCCTCCGCCGTCACCACCGGCACCGTTTCCACAAAGGGCGGGGGCTCCAGGGCGGTACGGCCGCTGACCAGGGTGACCTCCGCCCCCCGCAGCATGGCCATGCGGGCGATGGCGTAGCCCATCTTGCCGGAGGAATGGTTGGAGAGATAGCGCACCGGGTCCAGAGGCTCCTGGGTGGGCCCGGCGGTGACCAGGATGCGCTTTCCCGTAAGGTCGTGGGGCAGGGCGAGCTCCCGCAGGATGTATTGCAGGATGGTCTCCGGCTCCGGCAGCTTGCCGGGCCCCACGTCGCCGCAGGCCAGACGGCCCGTGGCGGGGGGGATGACGGTCCAGCCGTATTTTTCCAGCAGAGCCAGATTGTCCTGGGTGACGGGGTTTTGCAGCATGTGCGTGTTCATGGCCGGGGCGATGAGCCGCGGGCAGCGGCAGGCCAGCAGGGTGGTCGTCAGCATGTCGTCCGCCAGACCGTGGGCGATCTTCGCGCAGACATTGGCCGTGGCCGGCGCCACGATCACCAGGTCCGCCCGATCCGCCAGGGCGATATGCTCCACCTCGTTTGCCGTGAAGCGGTCGAAGGTTTCCGTATAGGCCTTCCGCGCGGTGAGATGCTCGAAGGTGAGGGGGGTGATGAATTCCGTCGCATTCTTCGTCATCACCACGTCCACCTGAGCATGCTGCTTCACCAGGGCCGAAGCCAGGGCGGCCGCCTTATAGGCGGCGATCCCCCCGGTGACACCCAGAAGCACGGTCTTTCCTTTCAGCATCGGCGTCGCCTCCCGTGGATGGTTGTCCTTATTATATCCTCCGCCGGGAAAAATGGCAACCGGGAAGACAGGAAAGTCGCTCTTGCAATTTGGGAAACCCGTGCTATAATGACCGCAATACGGTTAGATAGAAACCGCAGAGGGGCGTCTTCCGGCGGCCTCCGGGCATCCGCGGTGCGGAGCCCGAGGGGCAGGGACCGAAGCGCATCCCCAAAGGAAACACCACCCGTTGCCTCGCGCGCCGCAGACAACGGCGTTTCCCAAAACCATAGCGTCGCATCCCCGTCAGCGGGAGCGGCAGCAGGAGGTAAGAAAAATGAACAAGAAGTCGAATGTGCGGGCCTTGGCGATCATGGGTCTGATGACGGCGCTGCTGATCCTTTTCAGCTTCACCCCCATCGGGACCATCCCCATCGGCCCGCTTTCCATCACCCTGAACGTGATCCCCATCGCCATGGCGGCCATCGCCCTGGGGCCGGTGGGAGGTCTGGTCATGGGCTGCGTTTTCGGGCTGCTGAGCTTCCTCCAGTGCATCGGCGTGGGCGTCCCCAGCGGCATGGGGGCCATCCTGTTCAGCATCGACCCCTTCCTGGCTTTCATCCAGCGCTTCATTCCCCGCGCGCTGGACGGCTTCCTGGTGGGGGTGCTGTTCCGGCTCTTTGAAAAGAAGCCCGGACCCCGTCCCGCCTGCTTCCTGGCGGGCTTCTTCTCCGCGTTCCTCAACACCGCTTTCTTCATGAGCGCCCTGGTGCTGCTCTTCGGGAACACGGATTATGTGCAGGGCCTGATGAACGGCCGGAGCTTCCTGGTTTTCGTCTGCGCCTTCGTGGGCATCAACGCCGTGGTGGAAATGGTGGTCTGCACCCTCATTTCCGGCTTCGTGGGCGTCGCCCTCTATCACGCGAAGATTCTTCCGCTGAGAGAGAAAAAATAAAGGCAACACCGCACAATTCTGGTGCGCAGATTGCGCAGTCAGAATTTTCGTCAGATTGTCTGAAAATCGCGGGGAATACTTCCTGTATTGGCCAAGATTTTCGGGCAATATGACGGAACATGA
>JAEETX010000065.1 GCA_016286665.1 Oscillospiraceae bacterium | reverse complement strand
CCAGCCCTTGGGCAGGGAACGCTTGCCGCTTCCGTCGTCCTCGCCCGCGTCCTTGAACAGACCTTCCATCTGCTTGCGGCGTTCTTCGTCGCGCTTGCGGGTCCATTCCGCCCGCTCGGCGCCGGTGAGGGTGTAGCTCTCGATGACCTCGTCGTTGCCGCGAAGCTGCTGCGCCCAGGTCTCGGGATGATGGTCGGGCAGGACGATGATGCGCTCGTTCTCGATGCCTTCCTTCAGGATCTCGCCCAGCTCCACCGGGTCGATGCCCTGGGCATGGATACTGCGCAGATGGGCCATGGTGCCCTCGGACACGTGATAGCCGGTGTTCTTCAGGTTGGCGGGGCGGAATTTCTCCGCGTTGCCGATATTGGAATTGATGTTGGCCGGGCAGAGGACCGTGGCGCCGGAACCGTCGGGCTTCAGGGCTTCGGCGTAGGAATACATGAGGTTGTTGACGGCGGCCTTGGAGGCGCAGTAGGGGGCGCAGGTGGAGCCCGCGCCGAAGGCGCCGCCGGAGGAGGTGGTAGCCACCCAGAACTCCGTCTTGTGGGCATAGGCCTTGATCATGCGGGGGACGAAGATCAGCAGGCCGTTGACCACGGCGAAGAGGTCCACGCCCATGACCCAGTCAAAGTCGTCGAAGGTGGAGGCCTCCACGGGGCCGAAGGAGTTGACGCCCGCGGTCTGGATGAACAGATGAGGAGGCCCGCCGAACACTTCCTCGATCTTGTCGGCGCAGGCGGTGTAGCTGGCGCGGTCGGTCAGGTCCACCTTGATGGGCAGCACGTCCTTTTCGGGGATGCCGAAAGCGATCAGCTCCTTTTTGGCGTTCTCCAGGGCATCCTCGCGCACGTCGCCGATGGCGACCTTCATGCCCTCCCGGCCGAAGACCTTGGCCTGGCCCAGGCCCGCGCCGGAAGCGCCGCCGGATACGAATACGATCTTGCCTTTGAAGTCTTTCATGAATCGCACGCTCCTTTGTTCAGATTAGATTGGTTATTCATAGCATACTTCTTTTTTCCGCGTAATGCAAGCGGGAGATGGTTTTACAGCGTATCGTCCCCTTCGATCCAATCCGTCACCGGCGTGTCGGTGAATTCCGTCTCGGAGACGCGGCAGACCACGTTTTTGATCCCCGCGTTGATGATGGTCCTCCGGCAGAGGGTGCAGGGCGTGGTGCTGCTCAGGAGCTCGCCGCTCCCGGCGTCCCGCCCCACGAGGAAAAGGGTGCTGCCCAGCATCTCCTTCCGGGCGGCGGAAATGATGGCGTTCTCCTCCGCGTGGACGGCGCGGCAGAGCTCGTAGCGCTGGCCGGAGGGGATCTGCAGCTCCTGGCGGGTGCAGCGGCCCAGCTCGTCGCAGTTTTTCCTGCCCCTGGGCGCGCCGTTGTAGCCCGTGGCGATGATCTCGTCGCTGGCGACGATGATGGCCCCGTACTGCCGCCGCAGGCAGGTGGAGCGGCTGCGGACCGCGTCCGCGATATCCAGATAGTAATTGGCCTTGTCCTTGCGCATCCTTTGGCTCCTCTCTTATTCCCAGGCCGCCCAGGTCTCCGGCGCGTAGCCCACGGTGGCCTGGCGGCCGTTGCGGACTACGGGAGTGCGGATCAGGCGCTGGTTTTCCAGCAGCTTTTCCTCCTTGTCGGCGGCGTAGGCCAGGTATTTCACTTCCTCCGCGCCGGGGGCTTTCTCATCCAGCAGCCCCTCCAGGCCCACGGCCTTC
This sequence comes from Oscillospiraceae bacterium, assembly GCA_016286665.1. Lineage (GTDB taxonomy): Bacteria > Bacillota > Clostridia > Oscillospirales > Oscillospiraceae > UBA1774. The sequence goes on along the minus strand of JAEETX010000065.1, from coordinate 14,684 downwards.
AGCACGCTGCGGAATTCCCCGGCGCTCATGCCGTATTTCTGGAGGTCGATATACTGATATTTGATGCGCCGTTCCTTGAACCAGCGCTCGGCCTTTTTCGTGTCGAAGCACTTGCTTTTTCCGAATATCTGGATGTTCATCTCAATTCTCCATGATGATGGGCAGGATCATGGGGCTGCGCTTGATCCGCTTCTGCAGATAGGTGGAGAGGGACGCTTTCACCGTGGATTTGATGGCTGTCCAGTTGCGGATGTCGTTTTCCTGGCAGGCGTCCAGGGTGTCGATGACCTGCATCCGCATCTCGTCGATCAGGTCCTCCGACTCCCGCACGTACACGAAGCCGCGGGTGATGATGTCCGGCCCGGAGATGAGGCTGTTGTCCTCCCGGCTCAGGGTCATGGCCACCACCAGCATGCCGTCCTCCGCCAGGTGCTTCCGGTCCCGCAGGACCACGCTGCCCACGTCGCCGATGCCGGTGCCGTCCACCAGCACGCGGCCGGCCTGCACCGTGCCGCTGATGTGGATGCTCTTTTTTCCCAGCTCCATCACCTTGCCGATGTCCCCGATGAGGATATGGCTGGGCTCGATGCCCACCTCGGCGGCGATCTTCGCATGGCAGCGCAGATGCCGCTGCTCTCCGTGGATGGGGATGAAAAACTTCGGCTGGGTCAGGGCCAGCACCATTTTCAGCTCCTCCTGGCAGGCGTGGCCGGAGACATGGAGGGAACCCGCCACATCCCGGTAGAGCACCTCCGCCCCCCGGCGGTAGAGCTCGTTGATGATGCGGCTGACGGTCTTTTCATTGCCCGGCACCGTGGAGGAGGAGAGGATCACCCGGTCCTCCGGGCCGATCTCCACCTGCTTGTGGCCCCCGAAGGCCATGCGGTAGAGGGCGGACATGCTCTCGCCCTGGCTGCCGGTGGTGATGATGAGCTGCTGCTCCCGGGGGTAGTTCTTGATTTTCGTGATGTCCACCACCGTGTCCGGTGGGATGGTCATATACCCCAGCTCCACGGAAGCCGCCACCATGTTCTCCATGCTGCGCCCCGTGATGGCGACCTTGCGCCCGTTTTTGGCCGCCAGGGTGATGATCTGCTGCACCCGGTAGACGTTGGAGGCGAAGGTGGTGATGATGATGCGCCGGGGACAGTTGTCGAAAAGCTCGTCCAGAGCGGCGCCCACGGTGCGCTCCGAGGGGGAGAAGCCCTTGCGCTCCGCGTTGGTGGAGTCGCTGAGGAGGGCCAGGACCCCCTCCTTCCCCAGCTCTCCCAGCCGGGTCAGGTCCATCATGGCGCAATTGATGGGAGTGGTGTCGATCTTATAGTCGCCGGTGTGGATCACCGTGCCCACCGGCGTCTTGATCGCCAGGGCGACGCTGCAGGCGATCGAGTGGTTCACATGGATGGCCTCGATCTCAAAGCAGCCCACGCTGAACCGGTCCCGCGCGCGGAACTCCCGCAGGTCCGCGATGTCCGTCAGCCGGTGCTCCTCCAGCTTGTAGCGCACCAGGGCCAGAGTCAGGGGCGTGCCGTAGATGGGGGCGGTGATCTCCTTCAGCACATAGGGGATGGCCCCGATGTGGTCTTCGTGGCCGTGGGTCAGCACGATGCCGCGGATCTTCTCCGCATTCTTCACCAGATAGGTCACGTCGGGGATCACCACGTCCACGCCGTACATCTCGCCGTCGGGGAAGCCAAGGCCGCAGTCCACCACCAGGATATCGTTGCCGTATTCATATACGGTCAGATTCTTGCCGACCTCATTGAGGCCGCCAAGGGGAATGATTTTCAGTTTTTCAGTTGCCATAAAACCTCCTGTTTTTCATTTTGGCTATGCAAAAGTTGGGACAGTCTCTGTCCCGATGGATTTAAGTAGGATCACGCGTTTATTTTACCGGAAGGACAGCCCGCCTTGCCGGTGAAGTTCAAAGAAAGGATGCCCGAAGGGGCGGCGTTCTAAACACGGCCCGTCAGATTTCCCGGCGGCCCTCCATGGCGCGGAAAAGGGTGGCGTCGTCGGCGAATTCCAGGTTCGCGCCCACGGGGACGCCGTAGGCGATCCTGGTGACCCGGACGCCCAGAGGCTTGATCAGGCGGCTCAGATACATGGCCGTGGCCTCCCCCTCCGCGTCGGGGTTGGTAGCCATGACGACCTCCTCCACGCTGCCGTCCATCCTTGCGAGCAGCTCCTTGACGGTCAGATCGTCCGGCCCGATGTGCCGGAGAGGAGAGATCACCCCGTGGAGCACATGATAGACCCCGTCGTATTCCCGGCTCCGCTCCAGAGCGATCACGTCCCGCGGATCGGAAACAACGCAGATTTTCGATTTGTCCCGCTTCAGGGAGGCGCAGATGGCGCAGGTCTCCCCGTCCGTCAGGTTCTGACAGACGCTGCAGCGGCGAAGACTGTGCTTGGCCTCCACGATGGCGGCGGCGAAATCCTCCGCCTCGGCGTCGCTGAGGCTGAGGAACCAGAAGGCCATGCGCTGGGCCGATTTGGCCCCGACGCCGGGCAGACGGCGCAGGCAGTCCGTCAGCCGTTCAAAGGAAGCGGGATAAAAGCTCATATCGTTCCGGGCGGCGGAGCCGCCCTCTCCTCAATTCTCCTGTATCTTTTCGCCCCGCAGCTGGGCGATGCGCGCTGCCCGGTCCCCGGCTTTGAACACGTCGCTGCCGGCTACCAGCACCTGAGCGCCCGCGGCGGCGGCGAGGGAGGCCGTCAGCGGGTTGATCCCCCCGTCCACCTCCAGCAGACATTCCAGGCCGAATTCCTCCAGGGTCTGGCGCAGGAAGCCCAGCTTGGGCAGCATTTCCGACATGAATTTCTGGCCGCCGAAGCCCGGCTCCACCGTCATCACCAGGATCAGGTCCGCATCCTCGATAAAGGGAAGGGCCCCGTCCCAGGGGGTACCCGGCTTCAGAGCCAGGCCCGCTTTCTTTCCCAGGGCGCGCACGCGGCGCAGGGCTTCGCGGATATGCTCCTCCGTGTCCGACTCGGCATGGACGCAGACCAGGTCCGCCCCCGCGGCGCAGAAGCGCTCCACATAGCGCAGAGGCTCCCGGATCATCAGGTGCACATCCAGAAACATGTCCGTGTATTTCCGCACGGATTCCAGCACCGGCAGGCCGACGGAGAGATTGGGGACGAAAAGCCCGTCCATCACGTCGAAATGGAGCCAGTCGGCCTTTCCCTCCCGGATGCTGTCGATCTCCTGCCCCAGGCGGGTGAAATCCGCCGCAAGGATGCTGGGCGCGATCATGACCATGGAAGAGTCCCCTTTCCCGTCGTTCCGGTTCTTTCCGAATATGACGAAAGTATTATAGCCCGGTTTCGCCCCGGTTTCAAGAAGGAGATTGCGCGTCGATTTCATAATTGACAGCCGAAGGAAAAAATACTACAATATCCGGGAAGAAAAACGCCAGGAACCACCAAAAAACGAAAGGGTGCGATGATATGGATTACGAATACAAGCCCACGCTGACCCTGAACCCGGACTCCGCCGCTCAGGAAGCCCCCAAGCCCGCCGAGCTCATCAACTCTGCCGAGAAGAAGGTGGAGGCGCCCGCCTTCACACTGGAGAACCTGACCGAGGCGGAGCGGAAGTCCGTAGAGGACTTCTCCAAGACCATCAACATCGAGGACGCCAACACCGTCCTGCAATACGGCTCCGGCGCCCAGAAGAACATCTCCGAATTCTCCGGCGCGGCCCTCAACACCGTGCGCACCAAGGATATGGGCGAGGTGGGCAACATGCTCTCCGGCCTGGTGGTGGAGCTGAAGACCCTGAACTTCGACCAGGAGGACAAGAAGGGCATCAAGGGCCTGTTCCGCAAGGCTACCACGCAGATCGACGAGATGAAGGCCCAGTACGACAAGGCGGAGGTCAACGTCAACAAGATCACCGAGGAGCTGGAGAAGCATCAGGTGGTGCTGCTGAAGGACGTGGCCATGCTGGACAAGATGTACGAGCTCAACCAGGCCTATTTCAAGGAACTGAGCATGTATATCCTGGCGGGCAAGAAGCGCCTGGAGGAATGCCGGGCCACCAAGCTGCAGGAGCTGCTGCAGAAGGCGGAGGCCTCCGGTCTGCCGGAGGACGCCCAGGCGGCCAACGACTACGCCAGCATGTGCACCCGCTTTGAGAAGAAGATCCACGACCTGGAGCTGACGAGGATGATCTCCATCCAGATGTCCCCCCAGATCCGCATGATCCAGAACAACGACACGCTGATGGTGGAGAAGATCCAGACCTCCATCGTCAACACCATCCCCCTGTGGAAGAGCCAGATGGTGCTGGCCCTGGGCATGTCCCACTCCCAGCAGGCCATGAAGGCCCAGCGCGAGGTGACGGATCTGACCAACGATCTGCTGCGGAAGAACTCCGAGATGCTGAAGACCGGCAGCGTGGAGATCGCCAAGGAGAGCGAGCGGGGCATCGTGGAGATCGAGACCCTCAAGGCCACCAACGAGAACCTGATCTCCACCCTGGAGGAGGTCCGCCAGATCCAGGTGGACGGCGCCGCCCGCCGGAGAGAGGCGGAAGCGGAGCTGGTCCGCATCGAGGACGAGCTGCGCAAGAAGCTGCTGGAAATGAGCAGGAAATAAGCGGCCGCGAACGCGGCAAAGCTTTGTCATCAAAGCCGGCATCCGTTTCCGACGGGTGCCGGCTTTCCTTATTCCGTGTCCTGCCGGGCCTGCTGGAAGGCGCGGTAGAGGGCGCTGCGGCTGACGGCGAATTCTTCGGCGGCCTGCCGGACCGCGTCTCTCGCGGAGAGGCCGCTTTCCGCCAGCTCCAGGGCCCGCCGGAGGGCCCCCTCCCCGTCCTTCCCCGTTTCCGCCTGCGGCGCGCCGGCCACCACCAGGACGAATTCACCTCTGGGTTCCTCCGCGGCATAACGCGCTTTGGCCTCCCCCAGGGTGCAGCGGATCACTTCCTCATGGAGCTTGGTCATCTCCCGGCAGAGGGAGATGCGCCGCTCCTCCCCGAAGGTCTCGCAGAGATCCGCCAGGGTCTGGGCCAGCTTGTGGGGCGCTTCGTAAAAAACCATGGTGCGCTTCTCCTCCCGAAGGGAAAGAAGATGCGCCTGCCGTTCCTTCCGCGAGACGGAGAGGAAGCCCTCAAAGGTGAAGCGCTCCGTGCTCAGGCCGGAGAGGGCCAGGGCCGTCACCACCGCGCTGGGACCGGGAACGGCTACCGTCTCCACGCCCGCTTCGGCGCAGAGGCGCACCAGGTCCTCGCCCGGATCGCTGATGGCGGGCATGCCCGCATCCGTCACCAGGGCGCAGCTCTCCCCCGCCAGCAGCCGCTCCACGATCTTCTTCCCGCTCTCCCGGCTGTTGTGCGCAAAATAGCTGACCGTGTTCTTGCGGATATCCAGGTGGTTCAGCAGCTTCCGGCTGACGCGGGTATCCTCCGCGGCGATGAAATCCACCGCCGCCAGGGTCTCGGCGCAGCGCCGGGAGATATCCCCCAGGTTGCCGATGGGGGTGCCCACCAGATACAGCTTTCCGCTCATGCTTTCCTCTCCTCTCCCGTCAGCAGGGGCGGCAGGATGCTGAGACCCTGTCCCCCGCCCTTGACCCCCTCCAGCAGCGCGGCGCAGGGGGCGCAGGCAGCATCCCTGTGCACCAGACGCAGCCGTTTGGGCGCGAGCCCCGCCGCCGCCATGGCGCAGATCAGCTCGTCCAGCCGCTCCGGCGGATAGATAAGGCAGAATTTCCCCCGGATGCGCAGCAGCCCCGCCGCCGCCCGACACAGCTCTTCGGGTGTGCAGCTCTCCTGCCGGGCCAGGCCCCGGCTGCCCCCGGCGACGCCCCCGCTGCGCTTCCAGTAGGGCGGGTTGGAGACCGCCAGGTCGAACGCGCCGGGGGCGAAAAAGCTGCGCCAGTCGCGCAGGTCGCCGCAGCGCACATCCATCTCAAAGCCGTTGAGAGCGGCGTTCGCCCTCGCCGCCTCCGCCGCCTGCGGCAGGATGTCCAGGGCGCACACCTTCAATGCCGGCTTTCGCCCCAGGAGCTGCAGGCTGAGGGCTCCCCCGCCGCAGCCCAGGTCGCAGACCGTCTCCGTCCGCCCCAGGCGCACGAAATCCCCCAGCCACGCCGTGTCGGAGCTGAGGGGAAATACGCCTTCAAACTGCCGGTAAAGGGGCCCGCCGGGCCAAAGCCGATCCAGATTCGCCTCCATATGACTCCCGATAAACAGTCGAAGACCCGGGGTTCAGCACCCCGGGTCTCTGTGCATGAAGCTTACTCGGCAGAAATCGCGTTGACGGGGCAGCTGGCTTCGCAGGTGCCGCAGTCCACACAATCGTCGGCGTTGATGACGCAAACGCCGCCTTCTTCCTTGATGCACTCCACAGGGCAGTCGTTCTTGCAGGTTCCGCAGCCGACGCAGATGCTGGGATCGATTTTACGTGCCATAACGCACCTCCATGTAAGTATCGCTTGTATATTACCACAATCCCCGGAAATTTCAACACCAATTTTCAGGGCCTTCTCCGGTTTGTTTTTCCCTTTTCCGGGTATGCTAGAAATGCTTTCCAGGAAGCGGAGGGAGGAATCGCCATGCGAGGAGAAAACCGGCTCACGCCCCAGGCCGGACGCGCCCTGACCCTGGCCTTTGAGGCGGCGGCGGAGCTGGGACACAGCTATGTGGGCAGCGAACACATCCTGTTGGGACTGGCCATGGAGGGCACGGGCGCCGCGGCCCGCAGCCTGCGCTGCTGCGGCTTCGACGAGGGTCGCATCCGGAAGCTGCTGACGGAAGCCCTGGGCCGCGGCGCTGCCGGGACGCGTCCCGCCCAGGGCTTCACGCCAAGGGCCAGGAGCGTGATCGAGGCCGCGGCGGCAGAGGCGGAAAACCAGGGGCAGCACATGGTGGACACCCAGCACCTGCTGCTGGCCATCCTGCGGGAGGGGGACAGTTTCGCTCTGCGGCTCCTGTCCGCCGGCGGGCTGGACGGCAGCCGCCTGATCCGCGAGCTCGGCGAGGGCGGCGCACGAGCCGGACGCGGCCCTTCTTCCCGCTCCGGCGGCCGGAAACCGGATGCCAGGACCATCGGCGCTTATACGACAGACCTGACGGAGGCCGCCCGCTGCGGCCGCCTGGACCCGGTCTTCGGGCGGGACGCGGAGCTGGGGCGCATGCAGGAGATCCTCTGCCGGCGCACGAAAAACAACCCACTGCTCCTGGGGGACCCCGGCGTGGGAAAGACAGCCCTGGCGGAGGGCCTGGCCCAGCGCCTGCTGGCGGAGGATGCGCCGGAGGGGCTTTACGACAAGCGCATCCTCTCCCTGGACCTGGGCGCGCTGGTGGCGGGCACCAAATACCGCGGTGATTTCGAGGACCGGATGCGGAACCTGCTGGAGGAAGTGCGCGTCTGCGGCAACATCATCCTGTTCATCGACGAGATGCACATGCTGGTGGGCGCGGGGGCCGCGGAGGGGGCCATCGACGCCTCCAACATCCTCAAGCCCCTGCTGAGCCGGGGCCTCGTACAGGTCGTCGGGGCCACCACCCGGGAGGAATACCGGCGGTATCTGCAAAAGGACGCGGCCCTGAGCCGCCGCTTTCAGCCCATCGACCTCCGCGAGCCCACGGAGGAGGAGGCGACGCGTATTCTCACGGGCTTGCTCCCGCGGTATGAGGCCCACCACCGGCTTGCCATCTCCCGGGAGGCGGCGGCCGCGGCGGTGAAGCTCAGCAGCCGCTATGTGCCGGACCGCTTTCTGCCGGACAAGGCCATCGATCTGATGGACGAGGCGGCTGCCCGCGTCCGCCTGCAAACCGGCCTCTGCCTGCCGGACGGGCTTCCCCGGCAGGTGGAGGCAGAGGATGTGGCCGCCGTGGTCTCCCAGTGGACCGGCATCCCCGTCTGCGCCATGACCGGGGAGGAGGGGCGGCGGCTGCAGGAGCTGGAAACCGTGATGAAGCGGCGGGTGATCGGCCAGGACGCCGCCGTGGCCGCCGTGGCCGCCGCCGTCCGGCGGGGCAGAGCCGGACTGAAGGAGCCCGGCAGGCCCCTGGGTTCCTTTCTCTTTGCCGGACCCACCGGCGTGGGCAAGACGGAGCTCTGCCTCGCTCTGGCGGAAGCGCTTTTCGGCAGCGAAAAGGACCTGATCCGTCTGGACATGTCCGAGTATGCGGAGAAGTTCACCGCTTCCAGGCTCATCGGCGCGCCGCCGGGCTACGTGGGCTCCGACGAAGGGGGCCTGCTGACGGAGCTCATCCGCCGGAGGCCCTACAGCGTGGTGCTGTTCGACGAGCTGGAAAAGGCCCACAGGGAGGTGCTGGACCTGCTGCTGCAGATCCTCGAAGACGGGCGTCTCACCGACGCGCACGGACGCACGGCGGACTTCCGCCATGCGGTGATCGTCATGACCACCAACGCCGGCAGCGCCGCCGCGGAGCGCCGGCTCCCCCTGGGCTTTCTGCCGCCGGGGGCGGAACCGCGGCGGGAGGATGCATTGCTGCGGGAGCTGAAGCAGGCCTTCCGCGGGGAACTGCTCAACCGGATGGATGAAATCCTGTGTTTTCATCCGCTGGAAAAAGAGGCGCTGGTGAAGATCGCGGAAAAGCTGATCGCCGGGCTGGCGGCGCGGCTGGCGGCTATGGACGTCGGTCTCACGGTGGAGGCGGGCGTGGCCGAAGCTCTGGTCCGGGAGGGCTATGACCCCCTGTTCGGCGCGCGGCCCCTGCGGCGGCATCTGCGGCGCAGGCTGGAGGACCCTCTGACAGACCTGATCCTTGCGGGCAGCCTGCCGCCGGGCAGCCGGGCGGCGGTCGGGCTGGAGGACGGCGTCATCCGCCTCCGCTGCGCCGAAGCCGCGGAAGCCTCCGGCGTATGAGGGATCGGAGAATGGAGAACCCCGGCGCTTGCCTATTGCAGGGCAAGCGCCGGGGTACTATAATAGGTTTACTGTTCCGTCTGCGTTCCGTCTTCTTCCGCCGGAAGCTCCGGCTCCAGCCCCAGGACCGTCGCGGTCAGGAATCGGCTCCAGAGTCGGTAGCACTCCGCTGTCAGGTGGATGCCGTCCCCGGTGCACTCCGGGGGCAGGACGCCCTCCTCGTCGGCAAAGAACGCGTAAACGTCGATGAGGCCGTAACCCCGCTCCTCCGCGACGGAGCGGATCATATCGTTGACGGCGCAGCAGTTTTCCACGGTAAAGAGCTCCCCGCCGTTCAGCTCCGGATTCACGGGCGGCGCCGTACACAGCCAGAATTCCGCCGCGGGCTGCGCCTCTGCCAGCCGGTTCAGGAAGGTCTTGAACCAGGGGCGCAGATAATCCATATCATAGCCCATTTCATTGGTACCGTAGATCAGGATGATCTTTCCGTACTGCTTCTCCGACAGCAGGGACCGCAGGGTGAAGCTGCGCTCATGCCTGTCCCGGCAGACGGTGTCCAGCCCGGTGAAGATGCTGCCGCCGTAGCTGAAGCAGATATCTCCCGCCGGCAGCTCGCCGAACATGCTGAGGCCGCCGCAGTGGGAATTGCCCAGGAGCAGCGCATCGCTGAACCAGTCCTCCGGCATAGCGGAGCGCAGCTTGGGCTGCCGCAGCTCCGGCAGGAGCAGCCGCTGGATCACCGCCGCTCCCTCTGCGCGCGTCAGGATGCGCTCCGGGCGGAAGCAGCCGTCCTCATAGCCCTGCATGACGCCGGCGGCATAGACCGTCACCACCGCCTCCAGCCCATCCTCCGGGATATCCGCCAAATCCGCGATCCCCGCCAGGATGTTCTCCCTGTCCGGCACAGAAGCGTCCTCCTCCGAGACGGGCAGCAGCGGCAGCCGGGCCAGGAGCTCCGCCGTCCGCAGCCGGTCCGCCGGTTCCGGCAGACGCGCCAGGTCCTCCACGGAAAGGATGCCCTCCCGCAGGCCGAATTCCCCGTAGGGCATCCACCAGCCGCTCCCCGCCGGTTCCTCCGTGTCCTCCGGCATATAGGGCGAAAGCATCAGCTTCAGGAGCTGCGCCTGGGTCAGGGTGTCGCCGGGGCGGAAGGTTCCGTCCGGAAATCCCTGAAGGATGCCCCGGGAAGCAAGAAAGCGGACCGGCGCATAAAACCAGTCGCTCTCCGACACGTCGGAGAAGGTCAGTTCCGCCTCCGGCAGTTCTTCTTCCTCTCCCCCGGAGACAGCCCGGGCAGCGGAAATCAGCAGACAAAGGGCGCAGAAAAGCGCCGCAAAGCGTTCCATCGTTCGTTTCATGGGCGCATTCTAGCACATCCCAGCGCCAAAAGCAACCGATCAAAAAGGCCGAAGGGCCGGGAGAGAGCATCATGTCATTTACCCATCTGCATGTTCACAGTGAATACAGCCTGCTGGACGGGGCCTGCCGCATCGAAGGACTGATGCAGCGCGTCAGGGAGCTGGGCCAGGAGGCGGTGGCCGTCACGGACCACGGGGTCATGTACGGGGCCGTCACCTTCTATAAAGCCGCCAAGGCGGCGGGGATCAAGCCCATCATCGGCTGCGAGGTCTACGTCGCCCCCCGGCGCATGCAGGACCGGGAGCACGGCATCGACAACGAAGCGCGGCATCTGGTGCTGCTCTGCGAAAACGAGACCGGCTACCGGAACCTCTGCTATCTCGTGTCCCGCGCCTTCATCGACGGCTTCTACCTCAAGCCCAGGATCGACAAGGAGCTGCTGCGGCGGCACACGGAGGGGCTCATCGCCCTCTCCGCCTGCCTGGCCGGGGAGATCCCCCGGCTGCTGCGACAGGAAGACTATGCCGCGGCAAAAGCCGCCGCTCTGGAGCTGAGCGAGATGTTCGGTCCGGAGCACTTCTACCTGGAGCTGCAGGACCACGGCCTACCGGAGCAGCAGCCGGTGAACCAGGGCATCCTTCGCCTCCACCGGGAGACGGGGCTGCCCCTGGTGGTCACCAACGACGCCCACTATCTCACGAAGGAGGACGCGGAGGTGCAGGACGTGCTCCTCTGCATCCAGACGCAGAAGACCGTGCAGGACGAGGACCGGATGCGCTTTGAGACCCGGGAATTCTACATCAAATCCGAGGAGGAGATGCGCTCTCTTTTCCCCGATTGGCCGGAGGCGGCGGACAACACCGCTTTGATCGCGGAGCGCTGCAATCTGGACTTCACCTTCGGGGAATACCATCTGCCGGAATTCCAGCTGCCGGAGGGGGAAACGAGCGCCAAAGCCTATCTGCGCCGCCTCTGCCAGCAGGGCTTGGTACAGCGCTACGGGGCGGAGGCTCCCTCCCTGCAGAGCCGGCTGGATTACGAGCTGAAGACCATCGACGATATGGGCTTCAACGAATACTTCCTCATCGTCAGCGATTTCGTGCAGTACGCCAAATCCCAGGGCATCCCCGTGGGCCCCGGCCGGGGCAGCGCCGCGGGCAGCGTGGTCAGCTACACCCTGAAGATCACCGACGTGGACCCGGTGAAATACAACCTGTATTTCGAGCGCTTCCTGAACCCGGACCGGGTCAGCATGCCGGATATCGACATCGACTTCTGCGTGAACCGCCGGGGCGAGGTTGTGGATTATGTCAACCGAAAGTACGGCAGCGACCGGGTGGCCCAGATCGCCACCTTCGGCACCATGGCGGCGCGGGCCGCCGTGCGGGATGTGGCGCGGGCCCTGGGCATCAGCTACGGGGACGCAGACCGGGTGGCGAAGCTGATCCCCGCCACCCTGAACATGACCCTGGACGACGCCCTGCGCCTGTCCAAGCCCCTGAAGGACCTGTACGACACGGACGAGAGCGTGAAAAGGCTGCTGGATATCGCCAGGGCCCTGGAGGGCATGCCCCGCCACGCCTCCACCCACGCCGCCGGGGTGGTCATCACCCGCGACCCGGTCTATACCTACGTGCCCCTGAGCCGCAACGACGACGTGGTGGTGACCCAGTATCCCATGACCCAGCTGGAGGAGCTGGGATTGCTGAAAATGGACTTTCTGGGCCTGCGGAACCTGACGGTGCTGTGGGACGCGGTGGCGCGCATCCAGCGCCGGCAGCCGGATTTCGACCTGAACGCCATCCCGGAGGGGGACCGGGAGGTCTACGACATGCTCACCGCCGGACACACCTCCGGGGTCTTCCAGATGGAATCCACGGGCATGACCGGGGTCTGCGTGGGCCTCAAGCCCCAGAACATCGAGGACCTGACGGCCATCATCGCCCTCTACCGGCCCGGTCCCATGGAATCCATCCCCCGCTTCATCGACTGCAAGCAGCACCCGGAGAAGATCAGCTACAAGCACCCCCTGCTGGAAAGCATCCTCTCCGTCACCTACGGCTGCATCGTCTATCAGGAGCAGGTCATCGAGATCTTCCGCAAACTGGCGGGCTTCTCCCTGGGTCAGGCGGACCTGATCCGCCGGGCCATGAGCAAGAAGAAGCAGAAGGAGATCGTCCGGGAGCGGGAGACCTTTGTGAACGGCGACCCGGCGCGGGATATCCCCGGCGCGGTGGCCAACGGCGTTCCGGCGGAGGTGGCAAACGCCATCTACGACGAGATCTTTGCCTTCGCCAACTATGCCTTCAACAAGGCCCACGCCGTCAGCTACGCCATCATCGCCTATCAGACGGCCTATCTAAAATGCCATTATCCCTGCGAATACATGGCGGCGGTGCTCTCCAGCGTGCCGGACAACACCGCCAAGATCGCGGAATACATCGCCGACTGCCGCGCCGGGGGCATCCCGGTGCTGCCGCCGGACATCAACGAATCCAACGACGGCTTCACCGACACCCGCAGCAGCATCCGCTTCGGCCTGGCGGCGGTGAAGGGCATCGGCCGCAATTTCATCCGCAGCGTCATGGCGCAGCGGAAGCAGGGCGGCCCCTTCCGCTCCTTCCGGGATTTCTGCGAGCGCATGAACGGACCGGAGCTGAACAAGCGGGAGGCGGAAAGCCTCATCAAGGCCGGGGCCTTCGACAGCCTGGGGGCGAACCGGCGGCAGCTCCTGGCGGTCTACTCGAAGCTGATGGACGACATCCAGGCCGACCAGCGTTTGAACCTGGAGGGCCAGTTCGACCTCTTCGGAACGGCGGAGGAAGCCCCGGACTTCCAGCTGCCGGACCTGCCGGAATTCTCCGCCGCGGAGAAGATGGCGATGGAGCGGGAGGCCACGGGCCTCTTTCTCTCCGGTCACCCCATGGACGACTACCGGGAGCAGACCCGGCGGGCGGGGGCTTCCCCCATCGGGGATATCATGGCCGCCTTTGAGAGCGGCGAGGAAAAGGGGGCCTATCGGGACGGGCAGACGGTGCTGCTGGCCGGCGTGGTCTCCGCCTTCAAGACCAAAACCACGAAAAACAATTCCCTCATGGCCTACGTGACCCTGGAGGACGGAGGCGGCAGCATGGAGCTGCTGGTTTTCCAGCGGACGCTGAACGACTGGAACGGAAAGCTCAGCGAGGGCGCCGCCATCTATGCCAGGGGACGCATCTCCGTGCGGGATGAGAAGGACCCCCAGCTCATGGTGGAGGATATCTGCCTGCTGGAGGGGGACGGCATGCCCCGCTTTGCCGGCCGTGGCTTTGAGCGGCGGCGGAGTCCCGCCCAGCCGCCCCCTGCGCCCACAGCGCCGAAGGAGGCGGAAGCCCCCAAGGGCCGCACTCTCTGGGTGAAGCTCCCCTCCAGGGACTGCCCGGAATATGAGCGGCTCATGCGCATCCTCATCATGTTCGAGGGCCTGGAGGCGGACCGGGAGACCCTGAGGCTCTATTTCACGGACACGAAAAAACAGCTTGTCTCCCGCTGCTGGCTCCACCCCTCCCTTGTGCGGGAGCTGAAGGAGATGCTGGGAGAGGACGCCGTCGTCATGAAATGACCTGCCGGACGAAAAAACGCCGGGAATGCGGCTCGCATCCCGGCGTTCGGCATATCGTTCATATCGTACATTGCCGTCACTTCAAAAAGATGTTTTTCTCCCGCTCGCAAAGCAGATAGTGTCCCTGCCAGCGGAAGTAGACCTTGCTGCGGTCAGCGGGGTTCACATAGACCGTCGTCTCATAGTCCCAATCCGCGGCGAAGTTTTGGTCGGAGTTCTTCCAGTCCTCGGTGTAGAACAGGGTCCCGGCCTCAACGAAGCCCTCGTCCATGGAAACGACGACGCTGTTCTCTCCCCCGCTCCCGATGCGGTAGCTGATCCCGTCCACCATCACATGCTGATAATCGAAGATGCTCAGCCCCCCCAGCAGCAAAAAGAGGACGGCAAGCACCAGGACGAAGGCCACGGCCAGGATCACCCCCGGCTTGACGCGGGAGACCCTTCGCTCCCGCTGGGCCTTCTTCGCCCGCTCCAGGCCCTTGCCGTAGAAAAACTGCTGTTGCTGCTGCTGATATATGGGATCGACGCCTCCGGGCATAAGATCACCTCCTTTGGCATCATCGTATCAAATCCAAGCTCTTTTGTCAAACAGCGCAGCCCGGAAAGAAATACCGCGCGCTTCCGATGGGAAGCGCGCGGTATTCGATCAGATCAGATCAGTCGCTGACGTAGGGCAGCAGGGCGATCTGACGGGCCCGCTTGATGGCGGTGGTCAGCTCCCGCTGATGGATGGCGCAGGTGCCGGTGGTCCGCCGGGGCAGGATCTTGCTCCGCTCGGACAGGAAGCGCTTCAGCTTCGCGGTATCCTTGTAGTCGATATAGCTGACTTTATCCACGCAGAACTGGCAAACCTTCCTGCGCTTGCGGGGGCGCATGG
>JAEETX010000064.1 GCA_016286665.1 Oscillospiraceae bacterium | reverse complement strand
GCAAAATCAGAATGCATTTCTGATTTTGCGCTCAAGCTGTCGACACTTTGTCGACAGCTTGAGCTGCCTCCCTTCCGCCTGTCCGGCGGTCGGGAGGCAGCGTCTTATTCACGGTTCCGTGATCACGGGAAATCCGGGTCGTTTTTCCAAGCCTGCCCGTACTTCTCCAGCAGGGCCCAGGTGTTTTTCGCTTCGGGGGTGACGGTAAAGGGATAATACGCGCCGTCATAGGGGTCGTCCCAGGCGCCGGGGCCCCTGGCCTCGTCGGCAACGCGCTTGCGCCAGCTATGGATGCCCAGGGTATAATACGCATCCCCCGGCGCGCGGGTCTCCTCTCCCAGGAAGTAGGTGTTGACCAGCTCCAGGGTCCCGGCGTCGGCGTCCATCAGGATGCCCCGCCGCAGCAGCTCCCGGCTGTCGGCGTCCTCCAGGCTGAAATTATGCCAGTCTTCGCCGTTATAGAAGTCCGCATCCGTATTCAGAAGCAGGTCCGGCTCCGCCAGCAGCAGTTCCAGCCCGGAGCGGAGCTGCCGCCGGAAGAACTGGCGGCATTCTTCCTTCCCCTGCTCCGTCAGGGCCTGGCGGGGGAAGGAGCGGGCGACGGTCCTGCCGCCGTGCAGGCGATAGATCACTTCAATGCTGCCGTAGCTGGAATCGGGCGTCCGGTCCCCGGCCAGCTGCCGGTGGATGCTCTGGATGGCCTCGATCTCCGCCGGGTCGCTGGTATTGCAGGTCTGGCCCGGCACGCTGAGAACGGCGACCTCCACCTCCGAGGCATCCGGGAAGTAGCTGGAATAGCCCAGGCCCCCGGTGGCGCAGAACAGCACCAGCACCACCAGCAGCACCGCCAGGATGGGATAGGTTTTGAGGCAGGAGGCGACCTTGAAGGATTTGCGCACCAGCATCTCCGCGATGAGCCAGCCCAGGAGGCCTCCCAGCACCAGGAAGACGGCCATGACGGCATAGTGATAGCGCTCCTCCTGCATGAGGATGAGGTAAATCAGGTTGGCGAAGCAGAGGGCGAAGCCGGCGGCGAAGACCCAGCGGAAGACGGGCTTGAGCCAGCCCAGGGCCACGGTATCCGAGGCGCTCTCCATGCGCCGCTTCTTCATGAGGCACAGGCCCAGGAAGGCGCACACCAGGCCGAACAGGCCGTAGAGGCTGAGGCCCAGCCAGTTGGGAAACCAGATATCCCCCCAATCAAAGAGGAACAGGTTCACCACGGGACTCAGGTCGGCGGCCAGCTGGGGCAGACCGCCGCCGAAGCCGGGCAGCAGCAGGGTCAGCACATTGGATATGAGCATCCAGAAGCCCGCCACCGCCACATTCAGCAGCACATACACCGCCGGAAGCACCCACATGGTGCCAGTGAGTTGGGCGCAGAGGGAGGCAAAGCCGAAAAAGCAGAGGCTCAGCAGCAGGAATTTCCCCAGCCATTCAAAGGCCAGGCCGGCGGCCTCGCCGAAGCCGCAGGCGCCCGCGCCGCAAAGCAGGACCAGCAGCGCCGTCACAACGGCGGGGAAAGCCAGCATGGTGAAGCCAGCCGCGGCGCAGGAGAGGAACAGCCCCTCCCGCCGTATGGGCAGGGAGCCGGTGAAGCCGGCGCTTTTGGCATTGTACATCCAGCCGAAGACGGCCATGGCCGCCACGACGGCGAAGAAGAAGGTGGTAACGATGCCGCCGTAGCCCCCCACAGCCCGGACGATCTGGGCCGCGTCATAGGCGTCGTCGGCGTTCATCACCGGCAGGGGCAGGCTCATCACAAGGCTCAGGAGCAGGGCCCCCCATACGGGCCAGTAGCGCTTCAGGCAGTTCTTGTAGACGGAAGCATTAAAGAAGGACATCCCGCACCGCATAGTGCTCACCTCCCAGCTCATAAATGAAGATCTCCTCCAGGGTCAGGGGCAGCAGATCATAGAACAGAGGCCCCGCGGCGGCCACAATGGCGGATATCTCCTCCGATCTGCCCCGCAGGATGAGGGTGCGCACCTGGCCCACCCGGCTCTCATGGAGGATGTTCAGCCCCTCCGGCAGCGCCTGTCCCTCGGGCAGCACCAGCTGCACCTTCACCATGTTGTCCTGAAGCTCGCTGAGGCTCCGCTCCACCAGGGTCTTCCCCGCGTGGATGATGCCCACATGGTCGCACACGTCCTCCAGCTCCCGGAGGTTGTGGGAGGAGACCAGCACCGTCATGCCCCGCTCCGCCACGTCGGCCAGGAGCAGGGTCCAGATCTGGCGGCGCATCACCGGGTCGAGGCCGTCCACGGGCTCGTCCAGCACCAGCACCTCCGGCATGAGGCTCATGGCCAGGCGGAAGGCCGCCTGCTTCTGCATGCCCCGGCTGAAGCGCTTCATGGGAGCCTTTTCCTCCAGGCTGAAGGCCTCCCCCAGTCTGCGGTAGCGTTCCTCGCTGAAGGCGGGATAGACGCCCCGGTAGAATTCCGCCATGTCCCGTATGCCCGCCTGGGGAAAGAAATACACCTCGTCCGGGATGTAGGCGATCTTCGCCTTGGCCGCGGGGTTCTCGTAAACCGGCGTGCCGTCCAGCAGCACTTCCCCGGCATCCTGGCGGTAAACCCCGGTCAGGTGCTTGATGGCGGTGGTCTTCCCCGCCCCGTTGGGTCCCACCAGACCGTAGACGGAGCCGGTGGGCACCGTCAGGTTCAGGCCGTCCAGAGCCGGAAAGCCGCCGAAGCTCTTTTTCAAATCCTTGATCTCGATCATGCTTCTTCCTCCAATCCCCGCCGCAGCTCCTCCTCCGTGACGCCCAGGGCCCGCAGGGCCGAGGCCGTCTCCCGGAGGGTACGCATGAGCGAGGCCGTTTTTTCCTCCCGCAGGGCTGACGGGGAAGCCGCGAAGGTCCCCTTGGCCGGGGCGGTGTAGACGCAGCCCTCCGCCTCCAGCTCCCGGTAGGCCCGCTGGATGGTGTTGGGATTCACCGCCAGCAGGGTGCTCAGCTCCCGCACGCTGGGCAGCTTCTCCCCTTCCCGCAGCGCGCCGGAGAGGATCAGCTTCTTGAAGCCGTCCTTCACCTGCTCGTAGATGGGCCGGCCGTCCCGATAGTTCAGCTCGATCAAACGTTCCCACCTCTCTCCGTTTTAACTGTACTATTGTGCGCTAGTACAGTTAAGGTAGCAGATTTCTTCTTGCTTGTCAATAGGGAATCTGCTATAATTTCATCAATTAAAGAACAACGGAAAAAGGAGGTACTTTACGATGGATCAGATGAAGATCGATTCTCCCTGGAAGCTGGTGACGGTGCAGGGCAGCGGCCCCTTCCCCACCCAGGAGATCGACGTTTCCGGCATCCAGCGCAAGTGGCTGGACGTGGCCTATGCGGATCAGTCGCCCGCCCAGAAGCTGGATATCTACCTGCCCGACGAGGGGGACGGTCCCTTCCCCGTGTATATCTTCATGCACGGCGGCGCCTACCTCTTCGGCACGAAGCGGGACGCCCAGCTTTTCCACGCCATCGACGGGGTCACCAAGGGCTACGCGGTGGTCTCCGTGGAGCAGCGTCTGGCGGGGGAAGCCCAGTTCCCCTACGGGCTCTTTGACCTCAAGGCCGCCATCCGCTTCCTGCGGGCCAACGCCGCAGCCTACAAGCTGGATCCGGAGAAATTCGCCCTGGCGGGGGACAGCGCGGGGGCCTACTACGCCGTCATGTGCGCCGCCACCCAGGACATCCCCGGCTTCGAGGACGAGACCATGGGCAACGCCGGCGTCAGCAGCAAGGTGCAGGCCGTCATCGGCTTCTACGGCTGCTATGACCTCATGAAGATGCTGCCTCCGGAGATGCCGGAGCCTCCCGCAGGCGCGGCCCCCGGTCCCGGCGCGGGCGGACCTCCCATGCCGGACCTGTATCAGTCCCTGGTGGGCGCGAAGCCCAGGGCCATCCACGGCCTCATGTATTTCACCAATCCCCTCAACTTCATCACGGCTGAGTTCCCTCCCATCCTCATCCAGGCGGGCACCAAGGACCAGATCGTGCCCCCGAATCAGAGCCAGATGCTCTTTGACAAGGTGACGGAGAAGTGCGGGCCCGCCCGTGCGACGCTGGAGTTTTTCGGGGGCTGGAACCACGGCGGCTTCTCCACCAACTGGTACGAGCCCAAGCACCAGGGGCATATCTACGAGTTCCTTGACAGGCTGTTTAAGTAATTCTATTGATTCTATATTAAGAAAGGATGTATGTCTTATGATCCCCTCCATCGTGAATATGAAGGACGCTTTCTCCCTCCAGGGCAAGAACGCCCTCGTCACCGGCGGCAACCGGGGCCTGGGCCTCGCCATCGCCTCCGCCTTTGCCCAGCAGGGCGCCAACGTGGCCATCTTCTGCCGCGACGCCAAGAAGGCCGCGGAAGCCATTGAGGAGCTCAAGCCCTACGGCGGCAAGTACCAGAGCTTCAGCTGCGACGTCACCGATCTGCCCAACGTGCGCAAGGTGGTCAAGGAAGCCTGGGATGCCTTCGGCGGCTTCGACATCCTGGTGAACAACGCGGGCGTCACCTGCGTCAATGAGCTGCTGGACATGGACGAGGAGCTCTCCGACTGGTACCGCGTGCTGAACACCGACCTCAACGGCACCGTCCACATGACCTATGAGGTGGGCAAGCTCATGCGGGACGCCGGCAAGGGCGGCAGCATCATCAACACCGCCTCCAACGCCGCCTTCATCGTCAACAAGACCCAGGCTATGAGCCCCTACAGCTGCTCCAAGGCCGCCGTGGTCCACTTCACCCACTGCATGGCCGTGGAGCTGGGCAAGTACAACATCCGCGTCAACGCCATCTGCCCGGGCTTCACCAACACCGACCTGAGCCAGTTCATCCCCAAGGATCAGTTCGATTACATCAACAACCAGATGCCCCTCGGCCGCTTCGGCGAGCCCATCGAGGTGGGCGCTCTGGCCGTCTACTTCGCCTCCCCTGCGGCGGCCCAGGTCACCGGCACCGCCCAGGTCATCGACGGCGGCTATATCCTCTCCTGCTGATATGGGAAAATACACCGGCATACTGCTGGTGAGCGACTGGGACCGCACCGTGACCGGGCCGGACCGCAAGGTCCCCCCGGCCAACACGGAGGCGGTCCTCCGCTTTATGGAGGGGGGCGGACGCCTCTCCATCGCCACCGGCCACACCCGCGTCAGCCACCGCAGCCGCTGGTCCGGTCTTCCGACCAACGCCCCCCACATCGTCTTCAACGGGGCGGAAATCTATGACTACGCCGAAGAAAAGAGCCTCTGGCAGGGGCCTCTGCCGGATTCCTCCGAAGACCTGTTCGCCTCCCTGCTGGCGCGGCATCCCCGGCTGCATTTCGAGATACAGTGCCCGACGGAGACCTATGTTTTCGGAGAGGATATGGGCCTGGCGGAGATCATGAAGAAGATGGGGGTGCCGATCCGGGTTTCGCCTTTGCCGAAAGTTCCCCATCCCCGCATCCAGTTCGCCGTCTCCGGCTCCCCGGAGGGGCCGAAGGGCGGGGATAAGGAGCCGGACTGGTTCCGCTATTCCACGGAGGAGATCGACGCCCTGTTCGGCGGCATCGCCGCGGAGATCAACGCCCCGGGCACCGGCTGCCATTGCTCCCGCAGCCTCCCCTTCCTCATCGAGGCCCAGGCGGCGGGCGCCTCCAAGGGAGAGACCGCCCGGCGGCTGCTGGACATGCTGGGCTGCGAAACGCTGATCTGCTGCGGCGACGCCATGAACGACCTGAGCCTTCTCCGGGCCGCCGACCGGGCCTTCGTGGCCGGGGACGGGGCTAAGGAGCTGCTGGACATGGGCTTCGAGGTCACGGTCCCCAGCAGCGAGGGCGTTTTGGCCGACGCGATATCGAGATTGTGATTCTGCAAACTGCCGCATCCGGGCAATCAACGGATGCGGCAGTTTCTTTTGTCGATTCTCAAAAACCGGGAATTTCCCTCCATTTTGGTTTTTGACTCTCCGCTGCGTTTCGTTTATGGTGATGGCACAAGGCGCCTTGCATCTTTAAGAAAGGGGAAATCGCCCCATGAATCGGGAGAAATTCATCGCAAACCTGAAAGCGGTCCGGGAGGAACGCGGCCTCACCCAGAAGCAGGTAGCGGAGGCCTTGGGCATATCGGACCGGACCTATTCCAAGTGGGAGACCGGGGAGACGGAGCCGGGCATCGAGCTTCTGTGCCGCCTGGGGGACTATTACGGCGTAAGTCCCGGCGCGTTCTTCGCGCCGGAAGCGCCGGCGGGAAGCCCCATCCGCTCGGAGCTGCCGGCCCTGACGCCGGTGCAGGCCATGCTGCGCATAAGAGAGATCATGGACGAAGCCTACGACGGGCTTTGCGACAACGCGGTCTCATGGAATCAAAAACCCTATGACGAGCTCACGGCCGCTTATGCCGAACCGCTGCCCGTCCCCCGCGCGCCGGAACAGATGATGAACGGCTTTTGCTGCTATGGGAGCGACGACGAAGCCTTCTTCCTGCGCAGCTGGGACGCCGACACAGACCTGCGGCTGCTGCTGATGCCCGCGGAGAAGGGCTTCGACTGGCTGAAGGAGGAACGCGCGGCCCTTAAGGAGCTGTTCCGGGCCCTCAGCAGCGTGGAGCTTCTGGAAGTGCTGTTCCGGCGGCCCCCGAAGGAAGAAAGCCATTATACAACGGCGTATCTCAGCAAGGAGACCGGCCTGACCCCGGAGCGTGTCGGGGAGATCATGCAGCTTTTCAGCCAGTGGAAGCTGACGGGACCCCACCCCATCAGGACCGCGGAAGGCAGGCTGGAAACCTGGTTTCAGCCGAATACACGGTATCTGCGGGCCATCGTGACCCTGGCCCATCTGCTCATTCAGGGCTGAAAGGAGGCGGCGGAGATGACATTTCACGAAAACCTCCGAAAAGCCCGCCTTGCGCGGGGCCTGACCCAGGAGGCCCTGGGGGAAAAGCTGGGCATGGCGGCTCAGACCATCTCGAAATGGGAGCGGGGAGAGAGTCTGCCTGACGCGGCTCTGCTGCCGGGACTGGCAGACCTTCTGGGCGTCTCCCTGGACCGGCTTTTCGAGCGGAAGACGGGGACGTTCGAGGACGCGGCCGAAGCGCTGCAGAACTGTCTGACGTCCATCGGCATGGAGGATCGCTGGGACGCGGCCCTGCGCCTGTGCAACGTCATCGGAAGATCGGCCAGCGGCATGCTGGAAATGTATGACCTCCTGAGCCTCCCCTGGATGGAGGACCTCCTGCTGGGCGACCGGGAGGCAAGCGGCGGCAGTATGCGCTCCGAGGGCTTCTGCGTCTATTCCCGGCAGAAGGGAGAGGGCCTGAGCTTCTTCACGTTCTTCCCCCGTCCGGCGGCGGGCTGGGCGTGGGCCATCGGGCAGGATAAGCCCGAACTGTGGGAGGCTCTGGCCGACGGGGAGGTGCGCAAGGTCCTTCGGACGCTGTACAGCGCCATGTTGACCAGCGAGCCCATGGACCGAAGCTGTCTGGACCAGCTGCTGGACTCCCTGGAGCTGACGGACCGGGAAGGGATGCTGCGCACCCTGGAGAAGCTGGAGGTGCTGAAACGCCGGAGGATCCTGCTGGACGGCAGGGAAACGGAAATCTTCTATATCTACACCCATGTGGATCTTTTGCAGCTCCTGCTGTTGGGCAACGCCGGTCCCTGGGGCAGCGTGCACTTCGGCGACAAAACGGAGCAGGAAAAGAAATGGGAGGAGAAAATGCGGAGGAAGGCCGAGCAGGAGAGGAAAGGCAGACAGGCATAGGCGACAGCCTCACGGAAACATGAATACAGGGAACAGGAAAAGTCTCCTTGTCCCTAGGGCCGAGCAGAGGCCGGAGGCCCCCGGCTTCCGGGGGGCCCGCAATATTCCGGTTTTTGAATCTCCCTTCCCCCTCCCTTATGCCGGTACTAAAGATGCCTGTATCGACGGAAAAGGAGGTCGTAATGAAAACCAAAGCATATCAAGGATTGGCTCTGATCCTGTCCCTGGCCCTGCTGATCCTTCTGCCTGCCGGGTGCGGAAGGACGGAGCCGCCCGCACCGACGTCCTCCCCCGCGCCGACGGCTGCAGAAACGCCGGCGGCTGCGCCGCAGCCCGCGCCGGCCCCGACGCCGGAGGCGGAAGACGTCGTCTATGTACCCCAATTCGAGGTCTATCCTCCCTCCATGGCCCCCGGCCTGACGAACTATCCCGCCGAGCGGGAGGACGGCGTCTGGTTCATCCGTCTGTTGGAGGAGGACGGGGAAATCCATTACCCCCTCATGCACGGGGGAAAGGACGCCGAAAACCCGGTCACGGTGCTGGACTTTGGCCCGGAGGCCATTCCTGTCGGGATGTGCTTCCTTGAGGAAGGACGGGTATGGCTGAGCATGTGGCTGGGCGACCCGGACACCCAGATCTGGACGTTTGCCCTGCGGGAGGTCTCGCTGGAAAGCGGGGAGACCCTGCGGGAAATCCCTTTCCCGGAGGAGAACGGCGCTTTGTTCGGTCTTTTCGACCTGCCGGGCGGCAGCCTGGGCGTCTGCACGGCGCAGGGCGGGAAAATGCGCCTGTTCCGGCTGGAAGCGGACGAAACCTTCACCGAGCTCCCCTTTCCCCAGGACGAGGAAAAGCCCTCCCAGGTCACCTTCCTGGGCACGGCGGGCAGCGGCCTGCCCGAGGGAGAATGCATGGCCTATGACCGGGAAGGGCTGTTCGCCTTTGTCCCGGAGACGGGAGCGCGGCGGGAGCTGCTGCACTGGGCGGAGAGGGGCATCCGCTCCGACACCCTCACGCCTCTGGGCCTGGGGGATGGGGCCGTGCGCCTGCTGGACTACGACTACGGCGAATACGTCACCCTGACGCCCACGCCCCGGAAGGAGGTCCCGGTCCGGCAGGAGATCACCATGGCCAGCCTGACGGTGGATACGGAGACGGCAAAGGCCGTGCGGGATTTCAACCGCCGCAGCGGGGAATGGGTCATCACCATCCGGGATTATTCTGACGGTCAGTATTTCACCCGTGACGTGCGGGACCGGGCGATCACCGCCATGAATCTGGATATCGTGAGCGGCAATATGCCGGATCTCCTCTCCATCCAGGACGGGGTACCCTACAAAAGCTGGGCGGAAAAGGGGTTTCTCCGGGACCTGGCTCCCTGGCTGGCGGAGGAGGGCATCGAGCTTCTGCCCCAGCTTCGGCGGGCGGGGACCGTGGGCGATAAGCTCCTCATGATCTCAGCCAGCTTTACCCTTCGGACGGCGGCGGGGAACCGGGATGTGATCGGCGACCCGACGGGCTGGACCGCAGCGGAGGCTTCTGCCCTGGCGGCCTCCCTCCCCGGCTGCGCGGGCGTGTTCACCGGCGGCATGACCCGCGAGAAATACCTGGAGCTGCTGGACGCCTATCTGGAGGGTTATCTGGATTGGGCCAACGGCACGGCCTCTTTCGACAGCCCCGGCTTCCGGGATGTGCTGGCCTTCGCCGCCTCCCTTCCCACGGGGGAGAGCACGGAGACGTCCGCCGAAGCGGAATATCTGCAAAGCATGGCCCGGGCAGACGCCGCTGCGGCGGAGATCATGCAGGGCCGGGCTCTGGCGGACGCCGTCACCGTGATCTCCGTCCGGGACTGGCAGCTCTGGGACCTGAGCTATATGGGGAAGCTCGTCTGTCCCGGCATCCCCGCCTCGGACGGGGTGGGCAGCCTCCTGGAAATGCGCGCGCCCATGGCCGTCAGCGCAGTCTCCGCCCACCCGGAAGGGGCGTATGCCTTCCTTCGGAGCCTGCTGGACGAAAAGACCCAGACCGCCTATACCGACCGCTTCCCCTCTCTGACGGCCGCCTTTGAAAGTCATGTGGCAGAGGCTATGCGGGAGCCCACGGCGGAGGAGGGCTATCGGAACACCATCATCTTTTCTGTAACTGCCCGGATGGAGGAGGGCATCGTCCGCCTCTGGGACGGTCCGGAGGGAGAGCGGATCCCCCGGAGCGTCGTGCAGTGGTATGACGCGAATGGAGCCCTGGTCCGGGAAGACAAGCTGTACGCCATGAGCGAAGAACAGCGGGACCGCCTGATGGCCCTGCTGGACAGCGCCGTGCGCTCCACCGTCTGTGATCAGGTCGTCACGGGCATCGTCCGCGAGGAGGCGGAAGCCTATTTCGCCGGGCAGCGCAGCGCGGAGGAGGTCTCCAAGCGCATCCAGAGCCGCGCGGAGCTCTACCTGGCGGAGCAGGGATGAGCCAGAACGCTGCGGAAACGTTATCCCTGTTGTGCGGCTTTCTGCCGCCATAGCCGGCAGCGCCCGCTCCGCGGGCGTCCCTCATCAGGCCCTTCGCGCCATTCCGGGCGCGAGGGCCCCACGCTGGGACGCGCCTGCTACTGCCAGCTTCCTCCAGGGGAAGCTGGACCGCTGCGGCCGGGGCAGGTCGGGAGCGCAAAACAAACTGCAAACGATGTGCGGGGCTCCTCTTTCCGTGGGGCCCCGCTTTTTATCTCTATCCTCCGTAGAATCCGGCCATGTTTTGGTTTTTGACTCTACGCTTCGTTTCGTTTATGCTGGGGCCGATGAAAGGAGGAATCTGCGATGGACAACACTTCCTTCCCCCGGCAGCTGGCGGAGACGCGCAAAAGCCGGGGCTATACGCAGAAGCAGGTGGCCGAGGCTCTGGGCATCTCGGACCGCACCTATTCCAAATGGGAGACCGGGGAAAACGAGATGGACGTGGCTTCCCTCTGCCGCCTGGCGGACTTCTACGGCATCAGCCCCGCCGCCTTCTTCCCCGCTCCCGACGGGCAGCCGGCGGATGTGCGCGCCCGGCTGGCTTCCCAAAGCCTGGGGGACGCGGCGAAAAGCTGGTTCCGGCTCCACTACGACGCCATGCAGGGGATGCACGAAGCCAGCATGAACCACTTCCGCGCCCACATGGATGACCGGTGGCAGGTGCCCGCGGCGCTGACGCCCCCGGAGGACCCCGCGGAAGCGCCGAAGGTGTGGGGACGCAGCCTCACCACCTTCCGCCTCCCCAACCTGCTGGCCCTGCTGGCCGCGGGACCGGAGCTGAACCTTTCCCTGCTGCTGGAGCCCAGCGAAACGGGCTGGGCCTGGCTGAAATCGGAGGAGGAAAGCATCCAGGATACCCTGCGCTTCCTGGGGATGCCGGGGGCTGCGGCCTGCCTGCGGGTACTCTATACCCGGAAGCCGGATTCCTTCCTCAGCGCAGGCTATATCGCCCGGGAGGCGGGGATCACGGAGGCGGAGGCGAGCGCTTTTCTGGAAGAAATGGCGGAAAGGAAGCTGCTGCTGACCCAGACCATGCTGCGCAGGGGCGCGGAGGTGAAGCTCTACTGGCCCAGCCTCCGCATCGAGCTGGCCGGCATCCTGGCCCTGGTGAAATCCCTGCTGGGCGGTCTTTTTGACGGTCATGTGCTGGGAGGCGTGCCTAACTGCTGGCTGGACATGGACGGAGTGAAAGGAGGAGAAGAACATGACGCCGGGTGAACGCATCAAGGAAACACGCACCGCCCTGGGGCTGACCCAGGAGGCTCTGGCGGAGACCCTGGGGCTCGCGCCGCAGACGATCTCCAAATGGGAGCGGGGGGAGAGCATGCCCGACGCGGCTCTGCTGCCCGATCTGGCGGACGCCCTGGGCCTCTCCCTGGACAGGCTCTTTGACCGGCGCGGCGGCAGCCGGGCGGACGCGGAAGGGGCTCTGGTCCGCTGGCTGCGGCCCGCGGACGAGAAAGCCCGGATGGCGGGGGTGCAGGAGGTCATGGGCATCCTGTTCAACCTGCTCATGGACCGCTATGACGAAGATGGGAACTACGTCCCGGATCCCTACGGCGACGGGGACCCCCGTTATCCCAAGGAATGGGACTATACCCTGCTGGGCGACGAAGGCCTGGCGGTCTGGCGGGTGAATCCGGACCTGCCCCTTGGCCTCTTTATCGGCGAAGGCAAGGGCTGGCTGACCCTCTTTGAAGACCCGGATGAGCTCGCTTACCTCTGGGAAGCCCTGGCGGACAGGGACACCCGCCGGGCCATCCTCCGGGGCATGAGCCGGGAAAACCTGCCCTTCGACCGGGCGGAGGCGGGGGAAGCATTGGACACGGCGGAGCCGGAAAAGGTCGTCGCCCACCTGATGAAGCTGAAAATCTTTTTCCCGGAAAAGGCTATGGTGGACGGGGAGGAGCTGGACATCCTCCGCTTCCGCTGGAATTTCCCGCTGCTGGCCCTGCTCCTGCTGGCCCGGGCCCTGTTCGGCCCCGTGACGGCCAGGGCGGGCATGACCGCCCTGGGCGAGCACCGCCTTGACACCCCGCCCCTGCGGACGAGAGAATAAGCCGAAAGCACTTCGGGCGCGCTGCGAAAAACCCGCAGCGCGCCCGATGGTATTCTTCTCATTTCAAATCTTATTCCAGCCCCAGCCGCTGGATGGTGTAGGCACGGAGCATTTCCCGGATGACCTCCAGCACGAAGCGCTTGGTGCCGGTGCCCTTGCGGAAGGAACCGGCGGTCTCCAGGGCCTGATACAGATTCTGTTCCGACACCTCCGTGACCGTGTCCGCCCCGGTCGCGGCCAGGGCGTCGAATAGCTCCTCGGTGAATTCCCGCCGCTGCGCCGGGTCCATATTCGCCAGCACCCGGTCCATGGTCTCCTCAAAGGCGCGGCTGGAGGGGCTCAGGTTGGGGCAGCGGACGAAAGCCGTGTCCCGCACCTCCCAGGTGAAGCCGTCGTGGGCGGCGGGGCCCCAGCGGGTGCTTTTGACGACGCTGGCCCACTTCTCCCGCGTCAGCAGGGTGCCCACCAGGGTGTTCTGGGGCAGCAGGGTGTGGATTTTCGGGCGGATGCGCAGGTAGCCCGGCTCCTCATAAAACTCCGGCAGGAAACCGGGGCCGTCGTTGTTGTAGACGCGGGTGATGCGGTCCTGCACCTCCGGGGACGCCATGGCCGCGGCGTAGACCGCCAGGTTGCCGCCCTTGGAGTGGCCCCCCACGATCAGGGGCTCCGGGACGCGGTCTGCCGCCGCCGTGAGATACGCCGCCGCGTCCGCCTGGGCCTCCACCTTCCCCACGCTCATGAGGAAGTTTTCCTTCCAGCCCAGGAGGGTATCGTCGGTGCCCCGAAAGCTGACGTAGCTCCAGCTCCCCGGCAGGGTGACCGTCAGGGCGGAGAACTGCTCCGTCCGCGACGGAAGGATGCGCCGGACATAGCCGGACAGCATCAAATGGCAGTAGCGCCGCAGCTCCGGCAGACGCCGCAGGCAGGCGTTGATGCCGGGGGAAGCCAGAACGCCCTGGAAACTGCCCTCCCCGCCGTAGAGGGAAAAATAAGCTTCCAGCGCTTCCCGCAGGCGCACGGCCTCCCCCTCCGGGGGAAGGACGCGGCTGTAATCGGGATTCACGATCTTGGTGATCACATAGTTGTCCACTTCGTTGAAGGGCAGTTCGGAAAAAGGGATATCCCCCTTCTCCGTGAGATAATCCGAAATCAGCGCCATGACAGTTTCCTTTATTTCAGGCGGGCAAGCAGCTCGTCCTGCTCGTCCCGCAGGTCGTCCAAAGCGTCCTCCCACTCCTCGTGGTCCTCGTCCTCACTCTCCGGCTCGATGCGCCTGAGCTCCTCCATTTCCGAAGCCAGCTCCGCCAGCCGCGCCCGGAGCTCCTCCCGGCTCAGACCGTCCAGATATTTCCGGTATGCCTTATCCATGCAGCCGCCTCCTCTTGCCGGACCCGGCATCCGATTCTAACACAGAGGGAAGCGCGTTGCAAGGATAAGCCTTTCGGCATAACCGCCAAGAAGCCGGGGCGGCCAAATGGGGAAATCGGCGGAATTCTCCGTTGACAAAAGCTGTCGGAAACGATAAACTAATATATATTTCTCCGGGGGTTCTGCGGGCCTCCGGCGGAGAGAATATCCACAGAGGAAGGGGTGTTCGGCTTGGTTCGCTTCACTGCGCTGCCCTGCCGCCCCTGCGCCTGCCGCCCGCTCTGCTGCGCCGCGCCCGGCGCTTCCTCCTCCCCTGCCCCTGCGTCCCTGCCCGGCTTATAAGAGGTGCCCCTGCGCCTCCCTAAGCCGGTTTTCATTTTTGCTTCCCTGCCGGTCCGGGCGGACCGGACACCCATAGAAAAGGAGACGGAACATGGCGACCATCATCAACGAACCTTCCCACACTTTTAACGAATACCTGCTGATCCCCGGCTACTCCTCCAGTCAGTGCGTGCCCGCCAACGTGTCCCTGCGGACGCCCCTGGTGAAATACCGCCGGGGGGAGGAATGCCCCATCATCATGAACATCCCCATGGTATCCGCCATCATGCAGTCCGTCTCCGGGGACAAGCTGGCCGTGGCCCTGGCGACGGAGGGCGGCGTCTCCTTCATCTACGGCTCCCAGAGCGTGGAGGACGAGGCGGCCATGGTGCGCCGGGCCAAGGACTACAAGGCCGGCTTCGTCACCAGCGACTCCAACCTGAGCCCCGACGCCACCCTGGCGGACGTGCTGGCCCTGAAGGAGCGCACCGGCCACTCTACCGTGGCCGTCACGGAGGACGGCACCGCCGAGGGCAGGCTGGTGGGCATCGTCACCAGCCGGGATTACCGCGTCAGCCGCATGGGGCCGGACACCCCCGTGCGCAGCTTCATGACCCCCTTTGAAAAGCTGGTCTGGGCCAAGGAGGGCACCTCCCTCCGGGAGGCCAACGACATCATCTGGGAGCACAAGCTCAATTCCCTGCCCCTCATCGACGAGGCGGGCAGACTGTGCTGCTTCGTCTTCCGCAAGGACTATGAGAACCACAAGCAGAACCCCAACGAGCTGCTGGACGCCCACAAGCGCTATGTGGTGGGCGCGGGCATCAACACCCGGGACTATGAGACGCGGGTGCCCGCCCTGCTGGAGGCCGGGGCCGACGTGCTGTGCATCGATTCCTCCGAGGGCTTCTCCGACTGGCAGAAATTCACCCTGGCCTGGATCCGGGAGAAATACGGCGACAGCGTCAAGGTGGGCGCGGGCAACGTGGTGGACGGCAAGGGCTTCCGCTTCCTGGCCGACTGCGGGGCCGACTTTGTGAAGGTAGGCATCGGCGGCGGCTCCATCTGCATCACCCGGGAGACCAAGGGCATCGGCCGCGGCCAGGCCACCGCCCTGATCGAGGTCTGCGCCGAGCGGGATAAGTATTTCGAGGAGACGGGCGTCTACGTCCCCGTCTGCTCCGACGGCGGCATCGTCTACGACCACCATATCACCCTGGCCCTGGCGATGGGGGCCGACTTCGTCATGCTGGGGCGCTATTTCGCCCGCTTCGACGAGAGCCCCACCACCAAGGTGAACATCAACGGCACATACTACAAGGAATACTGGGGCGAGGGCAGCGCCAGGGCCCGCAACTGGCAGCGCTACGACCTGGGGGGCGACAAGAAGCTTTCCTTCGAGGAGGGCGTGGACTCCTATGTGCCCTACGCCGGCACCCTCAAGGATAACGTCGCCATGACCCTCAGCAAGGTCCGCTCCACCATGTGCAACTGCGGGGCCCTCTCCATCCCCGAGCTGCAGGAAAAGGCGGTGCTGACCCTGGTCAGCGCCACCAGCATCGTGGAGGGCGGCGCCCACGACGTCATCCAGAAGGATACCAGCGCCGTCATCAAATAAACCGGACGCCTGGGCGCGCTTCTCTCATCGGACAAGCGCGCCCGGTTTGCTTTTCGACAAAGGAGGATGGAACATCAGGTGAAGAAAGTTGCGATCATCATGGGCAGCACCAGCGACCTGCCGGTGGTGAAGAAGGCCGCCGACGTGCTCCGGCAGTTCGGCGTTCCCTTTGAAGCCCACGTCTATTCCGCCCACCGCACCCCGGAGGAGGCCCGGGCTTTTGCCCTCGGCGCCAGGGAAAACGGCTTCGGCGTCATCATCGCCGCGGCGGGCATGGCGGCCCACCTGGCAGGAGCCCTGGCCGCCGCCACCACGCTCCCCGTCATCGGCATCCCCATCAATTCCGCCATGAACGGGCTGGACGCCCTGCTGAGCACCGTGCAGATGCCCTCCGGCATCCCCGTGGCCACGGTGGCCGTGGACGGGGCGAAGAACGCGGCCTTCCTGGCCGTGCAGATCCTGGCCGTCGGCGACGAAGCCCTGGCGGAAAAGCTGGCCGCCCAGCGCTCTGAAAACGCCGCGGATATCCTGAAAAAAGACAAAAGCATCACAAGCGAGATATAAGGGAGGAAATCACCATGAAGCTCATTTACACCGGAAAGACCAAGAATGTTTACGCCCTGGACAACGGCAATTACCTGCTGAAATTCAAGGACGACTGCACCGGCAAGGACGGCGTTTTCGACCCCGGCATGAACGAAGTCGGCCTCACCATCGAGGGCGTGGGGGACGTGAACCTGCGCATGAGCATCTATTTCTTCGAGAAGATCAACGCCGCCGGCATCCGCACCCACTATGTCAGCGCCGACCTGAAGGAGA
>JAEETX010000063.1 GCA_016286665.1 Oscillospiraceae bacterium | reverse complement strand
TGTCGACAGCTTGAGCGCAAAATCAGAAATGCATTCTGATTTTGCAAGGATATTACGTGAGGGGGGATTCCCGTCCCCCCTCACGGTTCCCCCATGCATGTCGAACCTCTGCCGATAGGTTTGTCTACAGTCTGACGCTGCCTCCCGACCGCCGGACCGGCGGAAGGGAGGCAGCGCTTTTTATGCTGCTGTAAGCCCCGGAAAAGCGATTACGGGATCAGCAGGACCTGACCGACGTGGATCAGGCTGGGACCGGACATGGTGTCATAGTTGGCCTCGTAGATCAGGTTCCACTTGGCGCTGATGCCGTAGAAGGCTTTGGCGATGCTCCGCAGGGTGTCGCCCTCCTGCACGGTGTAGGTATTGCCCTCGGGTTCAGCAGTGGGAGCGGGCTCGGTCTCGTCCTCCGCAGGCGCGCCGGTCATCGCGACGGTGCCGGGGAAGGCGGAGAAGGGCTGGTCGCCGGGGTAGCCGGCATAGTTGCCGGGAGCCTCATACTCAAGGAGAAGAAGATCGTTCCCGTCGTCCAGCTGGATATAGTGCTCGCCGAAGCCCTCGATGCTGTAGAACTGGCCCGCGTTCAGCGTGTTGTTCGTGGCGGCTCCCTGGAAGTACAGGGTCACGTCCTGGTTGAAGCTGACGACGCCGTCGGGCTCGAACCAGAAGCCATACATGATGGCGGAGCCGTAGCCGATGGAGGACAGGTCGAACACCGTGATCAGGTCGCCCGCGCCGGCGGCGGTCATGGTCAGGCTCGCCCCGCCACAGGTGGCATCCGGCGTGACGAACACGCAGTCGGCCTCGTCGGGCACGACCACGGGCTTGGCGACCTTGGCGTACTTGGCGGTGACCAGGATGTTGTGGGTGACGGGCGCGGTGAAGTCAAAGGGAACCTCGGCATTGTTCACCCAGGTGAACCAGCCGGTGAAGTCGTAGCCCTCCACCTCGGGGGCCTCGATGGCCGTGGGGGTCTCGCCGTCTTCCACATACTCGCTGGCATAGTATGCATAGTCGCCCACGCCGGTGCGGTAGCGGACCATCCAGGGGCTGCGGACGTTCATCAGCTGGCCGTCGATGGTGCAGTAGTTGTAATCCAGGGTGCCGTCGGCGTTGATGGTGACGATGAGGCCCTTGTTCATCACGGTGGCGCTGCCCGCATCGGGGCCGGAGTATTCCGTGTCGGCGGTGCAGCCGGCGGCCATGTAAGTGAAGTTGATCTCCTTCATCGTGCCCTGGGGATCGATGAGGATCTCGTCACCGGGGAACAGGGGGTAATAGTAGTTGTCGTCGAAGTCGTTGTGGTTGTGGCCCCAGAGGACGATCAGGTTGTCATGGGTGTTCAGCACGTCGATCAGCTCGCCGGCATGGGCCATGTAGCGATCCGTGCCCAGGCGCTTGCCGAACCACTGATGGAGGGGGTAGTGGGTCAGAATGAAGATGGGGATATCCGTGGGGGCGGTCTCCAGATAGGCCGCCAGGGTGGCGATATCCTTTTCGTTGTAGTCGAACAGGTAGTCCACGGCGGTGTAGTCGCTGCCGAAGCAGTAGATGATGTAGTCGTCGGTCACCAGGGCTTCGCCCACCTGGCGGACGCGCTGGGCGGGTTCATAGTTGGCGTATTCCTTGCCGTAGTAGCCGCCGGCATAGCTGGCCCATTCGTGGTTGCCGTGGGTGTAGATGGCGTCGCCCACCTTGCCCTCGGCGATCAGGCCGTCCATATAGCCCATGATGTCGCCCACGAAGCCCCAATAAGCGGCGGGGCTGCTGGCCCCGGCGGAGCCGATGTCGCCGCAGAAGCCCATGGCGTCGATGTAATCCAGGTTTGCGGCCTCCAGCCAGGTCTGCAGATTCATGTTGACGCCGTTATAGTGCGTGTCGGAGGTGAAGGCCAGGGTGATGGACCCGTCGGCATTCTTCACCGCAGCGCGGCGCACGGTCTCGGGCGCGGGGTAGACGACCTCCTCGGCGGGCTCGGCAGGCTCATCTGCGGGGGCCGGCGCGGCCTCCGTCGCGCCTCTGGCGAACAGAAGAACCTTGCAGGCCGACGCAGCGTCGGTATTGCGGTAGAACTGGGTCCCGTCGAAGGTCAGCACGTACTTGGTGTGCAGGGCCATAGTTTCGGTTGCGGCGTCATAGACCGCCGTGCGGAAATAGGCGCCGGGGCCTTCCCAGCCGCAGAAGCCCATGGCGCCTTCCGTGGAGCCGGAGAACACATACATGCCGGGATTGGCCTTGCTCTCCAGATGGTCGCTTCCGTCGGGCAGCCACACGGCGATGTCGGGGGCCTCGCTCACGGCATCGTCCGCCACGGTGACCTCGGTCATGCCCAGGGCGGTGCCGTTTCCGCTGCCCGCGGGCAGGGTCAGGGCATAGTATTTGCCCTCATACTCCGTGACGATGAGGTATTCGCGTCCCGCCTCCAGGGCCGAAGCCCTGGTGAAGGGGTCGTCCGCTGCCTGGACGGCCAGGGCTCCGCTCAGCAGCGAAACCAGCATGACCAGGCTGAGCAGCATGGACAGGATCTTTCTGCTCTTCATCATGATTCTCTCCTTTTTGTTTAGATTTGCCTGACAAAGGTAAGCCGGACGCATCTGACGAAGGTAAGGATACGAAACTTACCAAAGTAATGGGGGAATTATAAAGTGTAATGGGAAAACAGTCAAGAGAACGGAAATAGATTCTTCGAGTTTTGTGCAATATCACGGAAGCGGACGGCGAAGACCCGGTTCCATTCTTCATTCTTCGTACCCCGTCCTTCGTCCCCACCGCGCGGAGAACCTTCCCCTGGGGATCGGTGCGCGCGAGGGGTAGCAGGCGCGTCCCAGCGATGGGGCCCTCGCGCCCGGAATGGGGACCCACCGCGGAGCGGTGGGCGTGCGGTGAAGGTGGCAGCCGCCGTTTCACGCAGGGTGGCTGACGGATGAGGGACGACCCCGCCGCAGCGGAGGTGGGGTCTGCCGGAGAAGAAACCCACGCTGGCCTGAGATTCCGATCATCCCTGGGGATACCTTTCTTTCCCCGGTGAAAAGCGGTTGCATACGGAGAAAAAGGATGTTACAATGATGCTGGAACATAAGAACCAGAACCGATTTCACCGAAAGGAGAGCGACGCTATGCACGGCAGCCATGACGGACTGCGCTTCGTCTGCCGGGAGGACTGGCCTGTGGTCGAGACCACGGCGGGCCGCCTCCGGGGCTATCAGATAGGCAGCACCTTCCACTTCCTGGGCGTGCCCTACGCCAAGGCCGGGCGCTTTATGATGCCGGAACCTGCGGAAGCCTGGGAGGGCGTCAGGGACGCCCACGCGGCGGGCCCCGTCTGCCCCCTGCTGGATGACGAAAACCCCTGGGGAGATGTGATGATCCCCCACCGCTTCTGGCCCAAGAGCGAGGACTGCCTGAGCCTCAACCTCTGGACCCAGAGCCTGGACAGGAACGCAAAAAAGCCCGTGATGGTCTGGTTCCACGGCGGCGGCTATTCCACCGGCAGCGCCGTGGAGATGGTGGCCTACGACGGAGATCAGCTCTCCGCATTCGGGGACGTGGTGGTGGTGACGGTGAACCACCGGCTGAACATCCTGGGCTACTTTGACCTGAGCGAATACGGGGAAAGATACCATAACAGCGGCAACGCCGGCCAGGCGGACCTGGTGGCTGCCCTGGAGTGGGTCCGGGACAATATCGCCGCTTTCGGCGGCGACCCCGGCAATGTGACGATCTTCGGCCAGTCCGGCGGCGGGGGCAAGGTGAACGCCCTGCTGAACACCCCCGCGGCGCAGGGGCTTTTCCACAAGGGCATCCTCATGAGCGGTGTGGGCGGCCGCCGGCCTCCCGCCCCCAGGACGAGCAAAAAGCCTCTGGCGGAGGCCCTCTTGAAGGAGCTGGGGGAGACGGAGATCTCCGCTTTGGAGACCGTGCCCTTTGAAAGGCTGCGCATGGCCTACCGCGCCGTCGCCCCCGGCCTCCAGGCCCAGGGCATGGGCTGGTGGGCTCCCACCCCCAACGACTGGTATCTGGGCGACCCCTACGACACGGGCTTCCTGGAATGGGCCAAGGATATACCCGTGATGGTGGGCAGCGTCATCGCCGAATGGGGCTTCGGCCCCGGCGTCCCCGGCAGGGACGCCATGAGCGACGCCGAGAAGCGCAGCATCGTGGCAAAGCAGTTCGGCGAGGAGGAAGCCGACCGGCTGATCGCCGCTTTCCGGGCCGCCTGGCCGGAGAAGAACGAGCTGGGGCTGCTCAGCCTGTCCAACCGTCTGGGCACCATGGAATACTGCGCCTACCACGCCGACAACTGCCGCGCCAAGGTCTGGAATTATCTCTTCGCCTACACCTTCCCCTATGACGGGGGCAAGCCCGCCTGGCACTGCTCCGACATTCCCTATGCGTTCCACAATACCCTGCGGGTCCCCATCTGCTGGGAGCCCGGCGTCCGGGAAAAGCTGGAGGCGGACGTGGCCGGGTCCTATGTTTCCTTCGCCCGCTACGGCGACCCCAACCACCCCGGCATGGACGGCTGGGACGCCTTTACCTCGTCCAGGCCCGTCACCATGTACTGGGACAAGGAGAGCCGGGCCTCCGACAAAGACCTCAAGCTCCAGCACATCCACGAAAAAGTCGCCCCCAAAGGTCCGTTTTAACTGAAGCAACACCGCATACTGAACAGGAAAATCAAAAAACCAATTATAGAACAGGAGTTGGAGAAACATGAAGCGCATCCCCTTTGACCCCAAAGAGCTCATCCCCATCGGTGAAGAACCCGGCTTTATGCCCGGCATGCCCGGCAGGCCCATCTTCCCCACCCCCATCACCGCCAAGGAGAATTACCTGATGCTCCTCAGCGGCGAAACGCCCATGTGGATGCCCTCCGGCATGAGCGACAGCACCATGATGACCGTGAAGCTGGCGGAAAACGTCGCCCGCGGCTTCGTCTTCGAGGCGGCGCGCATCGACAACAACACCGAGGCCGGCGGCCCCGACTTCTTCGGCGTGGAGTGGGAATATGTTCCCACCGTCGGCGGCAGCATGGTCCGCGCCGGCGATCCCAAGGTGCCGGACATCACCCACTGGGAGGACTACATTACCTTCCCCAACCTGGACGACGTCATGGACTGGGAAGCCTGCGCCGAACGCAACAAGGATTTTGTCAATCCCAAAAAGGTCCTGAACATCACCATCCTCACCGGCCTCTTTGAGCGGCTGATCTCCTTCATGGATTTTGAGAACGCCGCTTTCGCCCTGGTGGATGAAGATGAGCAGGAGGGCGT
This sequence comes from Oscillospiraceae bacterium, assembly GCA_016286665.1. GTDB lineage: Bacteria > Bacillota > Clostridia > Oscillospirales > Oscillospiraceae > UBA1774. The sequence goes on along the minus strand of JAEETX010000063.1, from coordinate 11,254 downwards.
CCATCGCCTCTTTGACAAGCTGGCGGACTTCTATGACGACTACATCGACCACTACCACCGCTATCTGCACCCCGACGTGATCACCCTTCACGACGACTGGGGTTCCCAGCGGGCTCCCTTCTTCTCCCTCAGCACCGTGGAGGAGATGATCCTGCCCTACCTCAAGCGCTGCGTGGAGAGCGTCCACAAGCGGGGCATGAAATTCGAGCTCCATTCCTGCGGCAAGAACGAGATGCTGGTGCCCGCCATGATCGAGGCGGGCGTGGACACCTGGTCCGGCCAGCCCATGAACGATTTCGAGATGCTCTACGAGAAATACGGCGACAAGATCGTGCTGGGCATGCCCATCACCGGCCTGAGCGCCGACATGGAGGAATCCCAGATGCGGGACGTCATCCAGGCCTTCGTGGAGAAGCATCCCCATGCCATGGGCAGCGCCTTCGGCGCGCCTCCCCAGGCGACCCGGCTGCTCTATGAAATTTCCAGAAAGGTCTTTTGCGGAGAATAAATGAAGGATCAAACGAGCAAAAAGCCCCTGCAGGTGCTGGCGATCTGCCTGATCGTTCTCGCGGTCCTGGCAGGCTGCGTGCTCTTGGTCGTGCACTTCATGGGTGGCCGGGATGACCCGGCCACCCCCGTGCTCGCGGCGGACACGCCCACCCCTGCGCCTACATCGGAACCCACCCCTGCGCCTACGGCAAAACCCACGGACAAGCCCACGGAGGCCCCCACGGCGGAGCCCTCCCCGGAACCCACGGCGGAGCCGTCTGCGGAGCCCACGGAGGAACCCTCCCCGGAGCCCACGGCGGAACCCTCGCCCACACCGGACCCGACGGCGGAGCCGTCCCCGGAACCCACGGACGAACCCTCGCCCACACCTACGGCGGAACCCACACCTACGCCGGAACCCACGGCGGAGCCTGCGCCGGAACCCACACCGGAACCGACGCCGGCAGCGCCCACCCTCTCGGAAACCAAGGATTTCACCCGCGCCGGTCTGGGGGAAAACAGCATCGTGGACCCCTACCGCACCTATACCTATGAGCAGATGGTGACGGACATCGGCCTGCTGGCGGAGAAGTATCCGGACCTGATCTCCGTCTACAGCATCGGTCAGAGCGTGGAGGGCCGTGACCTGGTCGCCTTTGATTTCGGCCGCGGCGAGCGGGAGGTCGTCCTCTGCTCCTCCACCCATGCCTGCGAGCATATCGCCACCAACGCCCTCATGTACATCGTGGACCAATACTGCCAGGGCTACGAGGCCAATACCGGCTACGGCGGGACCGCCTACCGGGACATCCTGGACGGGGTGGTCTTCCACATCGTGCCCATGCTGAACCCCGACGGGGTGAACCTTGCCCAGAACGGCATCCAGGCCGTCAAGGACCCCGACGCGCTGGCTGCTTTGGGCTACGGCTATAACTACGATTATTCCGGTTGGAAAGCCAACATCAACGGCGTGGACCTCAACCGCAATTTCCCCCACGGCTGGGGCGAGCGGGACGGGGTCTATCATGCCGCGGCGGCCAACTGGTGCGGACCCGAGCCCCTCAGCGAGCCCGAGAGCCGCGCCATGCAGGACCTGTTGGATGCCACCGACTATCATATGCTGGTTTCCCTGCACATCCGCGGCGAAGTGGTCTACTGGATCGACTCCGAGACCATGGACCTGTGGAGCGAGCACTATCCCATCGCCAAGCGGCTGGCCAACGCCTTCGGCTACAGCCTGCTGGGGGCGGAGGATGTGAGCAAGGGCGGCGGCTACATGGTGAACACCGCCCGCTATGAGACCCATAAATTCGGCTGCACCCTGGAGCTCTGCGCCTATATCCATCAGGACCCCTATCCCATCGACCGCTTCCCTCAGGTGATCGACAACATCTATCCCCTGATCCTCGTGGTGGGGGAGGAGGTGCTGAAGATGCCGGAGCACACGGGCCACATGCCCGTGCGGGAGCCGCAGCCCACCCCCGAACCGACGCCAGAACCGACACCTGAACCGACACCTGAACCCACCCCCGAGCCGACGCCGGAGCCTGCCCCGGAACCCACGCCGGAGCTTGCCCCAGAACCCACGCCGGAGCCAACGGAGGAACCGGAACCCGTGCCGGAGCTGACGCCGCAGCCGCAGGTCACCAGACCCCCGGATGCGGAGCTGCCGGTGGAACCCACGCCGAAGACCGAAACGGAGGACGCGGAACTGCCGGAGGAGAGCGCGGAAGCCGGGGAAGACGCGAGCGAAGACGCGTAACTAAGGAAGCCTATGAAACATCTGACAACAACAAAAAAGACCGTGATCCGAACCGGGCGGAGGGGGAAGCCCCTCCGCTTGCTTCTGACTGCTCTGCTGGCCGCCCTGTGCCTCGCGGGATGTACCGCGCCCGGAGGCGGGGGGACGCCGGCGAAAACGACGCCCAGACCCTCTCCCGCGGCAGCCCCTTCGGCGCTCCCGACGGCGACGCCCGCCGCCGCGCCCACGGAAACCCCGGAGCCGGAGGAGACCCCGGCGCGGACCGCTCCGTCGGAGGCCCTGACCATTGCCTGTACCCCCTTTTCCGGGACCTGGGACCCCTTTGACGCCGCGGAGGGCTCCGACCTCCTGCTCCTGCGCCTGACCCAGACGCCCCTTCTCTGCCGCCGGGCCGACGGCAGCTTTCCCGAGGAGCCGGAGGGCGTGGGGGCCGCCGGGGTGCGCGTCATGAGCCGGGGGGACGGCAGCACCGTGCTGCGCATTTCCATGCGGGAAAATGTGCGCTATGCCGACGGCAGCTATGCTGACGCGGACGACCTGATCTTCACCCTCTATGCGCTGCTGGACCCGGATTACAGCGGGAGGCTGGGCCTGCGGGACTGCGCCGTGACCGGGCTGTTGGCCTACCGCACCGCCACCGGCCCCGCGGCGGCGGAACGGTACGCCGCCCTCTACGATGAAGCTGCCGCCGGGGAAGGACCCCTGGCGGAGCTGGCGGCGTTCTGCCTCCGGGCGGCCTGGGGCCGCAGCCTGCGCAGCCTGAGCGCCTGGTGCGCGGGCCGGTATCTGGAAACCTACGCCGTCTATGCCCTGGGCATGGAAGCGGAGAGGGCCCGGCAGGAGGAGGGCTGTCTGCGGGCCTTTACCCTGTGGTGCGCCGGTCTGGCGGAGCCCGCCGGGGACGACGGCGAAATGACAGACAGCCTGGGCAACCGCTGGAACCCCGCTGCCGGACGAAACCCCGGCGCGGAGGACCTGACCGACAATTTTATCCGCGCCTACGGCAGCGCGGAAGCCTTTGACGAAGCCCTGGACATGGAGACGGAGCGGCTGGCGAAGGAGGAATTCATCCGCCGCTGCGGCGCTGCGGAGGCGGCAAGCGCCCCGGATAAGCGCCTTTCCGGCGTCTCCAAGGTGGACGACTACACCGTGGACCTGCAGCTGGATTCCTTCTCTCCCGCGGACCTGGAGCGGCTGGGGCAGCTCTGGCTGCTGCCCATGCCCCTTTACGGGGACGAGAGCCTCTATCGCCCCAATGACGGCCTCTATGGCTTCCCCTACGGGGACCTGAGCGCCCTGCGCGCCAAAAGCGGGGAAATGCTGCCCGGCGCGGGGGCCTTCCGCGTTGTGGAGACGGCGGAGGGCTTCCACCTGGAGGCGAATCTTTATTACTATCTGGGCAGCCCCCGGGTGGGGGAGGTCTGGTTTGTCCAGGCCGGCGAAGCGTCCCTGGCGTCGCTGGTGTCCGAGGGCAGGGCGGACCTGGCCCTTCTCCCCGGCAGCCCGGCGGTCTTTGCCGAAGCCAGGGAAATGCCCGGCCTGGCGCTGCGCAGCGTCGCGTCGGATGTCTGGGGCGTCCTGCGTCTGGACCCACCCCCCGTCCCTGCGGACCCGGAGGACGGCGCGGCTTTCGACCGCGCCCCCCTGGAGGAAGCGGTGCTGGACCTGGCGGCGGTGTGCTGCCGCGCTTCGGCGGAGGCTTATTTCGGCGCTGCCGCACTGCCCTTTGCCGGGGAGGAGACGGAGGAAAGCGCCCTGGAAAAGCTGCGGGCCGTGCTGCTTGCCGTGCCGGAGGGGGAGAGCCTACGCTTCACCGCCCTGGTTCCCGGCCGCGGGCAGGGGGATCACCCCTGTCGGGAGGGCCTGGCGCGCGCTTCGGAGCTGCTGGCGGACCTGGGGATCGCGCTGGAGCTGCGGGATTTTGCGGCGGACGAGGACTATTGGGCCGCCGTGGACGCCGGGGAAGGAGACCTGTGGGCTTCCGCGGAGGTTTTCCGCAGCCCGGCCCCCGCGGACGGGCGGCTTGGGCGGAATGCCCGGCTCCTCTACCGGCGGCTGGACCTGCTGGTCCTCAATACGGAGCGCTTCGAGCTCCTGAGCCTGCCGGTGGAGCTGACCTGGGCGCGGGATCACATCAGCGTCGTGGAAACGCTGGAATTGAAGTAGGGCTATTCTTGAGAAATCGAGGTCGAACGGAATGAAAAAGCTGCTGTCGCTTCTGCTTTTGCTGTCGCTGGTGCTGTCGCTTGCCCTTCCCGCCGCGGCGGCGGGGACGGAGGGATTCGAGATCGACGAAAACGGGGTGCTGACGAGGTACACCGGCCCCGGCGGAGAGGTGACCATCCCGGAGGGAGTGACGGAGATCGGCGAAACCGCTTTCCTGCGCTGCGGCAGCCTGACGGGCGTCACGATCCCCGGCAGCGTGAAGGTCATCGGCCGCAGCGCATTCGCAAACTGCGAAAACCTGACCCGTGTGAATCTCGGCGAGGGCGTGACGGAGATCAGCAGGATGGCCTTTTCCGCCTGCCTGGCGCTGGCGGACGTGGCGATCCCCGGCAGCGTGCGGACCATTGGAGCCAACGCCTTTGACAACTGCTGGAGCCTTTCCGGCGTGACGTTCTCCGAGGGCGTGACGGAGATCGGGGACCAGGCCTTCTACGGCTGCAAGAGCCTGACGGGCGTGACGCTCCCCAGCACCGTGACGACGATCGGGATGGGGGCGTTTTACGACTGCAAAGCCCTGCAATCGGTGACCCTCCCCGACACCGTGGCGAGCATCGGCGCCAACGCCTTTGCCGGAACGCCCTGGCTGGCCTCCCAGGGAGATTTCGCCATCGCAGGCGGCGTCCTGCTGGCCTATCAGGGCAAGGCGGCGGAGGTCACGGTCCCGGCGGGGGTGGCGGCCGTCGCGGGCTTTGCGTTTGCCGGCCGGACCGACGTGACGGCCGTGACGCTCCCCGCAGGGCTGAAAAGCATCGGAGACTCGGCGTTTTCCGGCTGCACGGGACTGGGCTCAATTTCCTTCCCTGCAGGCCTCAGGCACATCGGGAAATCTGCGTTTTACGGCTGCGGGAGCCTGGGCTCGGTGACGATCTCGACGGATGCGCTGCGCATCGGCGCTCTGGCCTTTTTCGGCTGCGGCAGCCTCACGACCGTGACGGTCTCTTCGGGCGTGACGGCCTTTGGCGATTCCGCGTTTTCCGGCTGCGGCAGCCTGACGGGCTTCACGGTCCGCGGCAGGGTGGAGAGCGTCGGCGCAAGGGCCTTTGAGGGAACGCCCTGGCTGGCCTCCCAGGGCGATTTCCACATCGTGGGCGACCTCCTGCTGGCCTATCGGGGCTCCGGCGGCGAAGTCACGATCCCGGAGGGCGTCCGGCGCATTGAAGCAGAGGCGTTTGCCGGCTGCACCGGTCTGACGGGCGTGACCATCCCGACGAGCGTGACGGAGATCGGGGATCGGGCGTTTTCCGGCTGTGCCGGCCTGAGGAGCATCCGCGCTTTCTGCAGTCCTCTGGAAATGGGGCAATCTGTGATCGAGGGGTGCAGTGCGCTGGAGAATGCCGTTTTCCCGGCCATGGAGCGCGAAGCTGAGCCCATGAAAAGCGAGAACCTCCTGCGGTCGAGGTATCTCTATGCGGGCGAATTCGGCAGTCGGTATGGAGACGTGGTGGATTCCTGCCTGTATTGGGACGGGGAGGGCTATGTCCGGGCGGAGAACGTGAACGGAATCGTGATCGTGGAGCGTTATTCCCCCGAATTCCGGCTGCTCTCCTCCCGGAGCCTGGAGCGTGATCTGGTGAGCTTTTGGGGCGGCTTCTTCATCGGGGAATACCATCATTTCATGGTGATCGGCCACAGCAACGGGATGGAGGACGACAGTGTTCCCGTGGTCGTGGTGACGAAATACTCCAAACAGTGGGAGAAGCTGGGGCAGGGTTCTCTCCTCGGGGCGAATACGGTCGTCCCCTTCGACTATGGCTCCCTTCGCTGCGCGGAAGCCGGGGACATGCTCTATATCCGAACCTGCCACATGATGTATGGCGGCGGAGGTTTCCGGCATCAGGCCAACCTGACCTTCTCCCTGCGGCAGTCCGACATGGCGGTCACGGACGCCCAGTATAAAATCGCTTTCAGAAACGGCTATGTCTCCCATTCCTTCGACCAGTTTATCCTGGCGGACCGGGAGGACGAACTGCTGGCGCTGGACCTGGGGGACGCCAGTCCCCGGGCGCTGCTGCTGCAGAAGTACGGGAAAGCGGCCGGGAACGAATCCTTTGCCGGAGGAACGACCGACATTGCGCTTCTCGATATCCCCGGCGAAAAAGGCGACAGCGCCACCGGCGTCTCCGCCGGCGGCCTGGGGGAGACGGAGCGCGGCATCGTGGCGGTCTGGAATTACAACGGCGCCGGCGCCGACAAGCGCCCGGTGCGCAACGTGTATTTCAGCTGGACGGACAAGGGAGATTTCTCCCTGGGAGGAACCAGGATCCTTCAGGTCACGGACTTTCCGGAGGACGGGGATCAGAGCGCGGGCATCCCCGTGCTGGCTCCCACGGGGCCGGACGGCGGCTACATCCTCTGGGATGTCCTTCATGTGAACCAAAAAAGGGGATATGTGGATGAAGAAGGACCTCAGATCGTCGCCTGGGCAAGGTACGACGCGGACGGGAACGTGGGGGAAATCCGCACTGCACCCGGCGCGCTGTCCGACTGCCCGCCCATCTGCGTGAACGGGAAGCTCGTCTGGTACGTGACGGAGGATTCCGTCCCCGTGTTTTACACGCTGGATGAAAGCGGCCTGAAAACGCAGACGGCCCTCTGGCAGGCTCCGGAGGCCATCAAGGTGAAAACGGATGGGGAGCTGGTCTGGTGGACGGACGCGGAGCCCTTCATTGACGCCAGCAGCCGCACCATGGTGCCCCTGCGGGCGGTGGCGGAAGCCCTGGGTCTCACGGTGACCTGGGACGGTCAGGCCCGGGAAGCGGTCTTCACGGACGGGACGAGGACGATCGCTTTCCCCATCGGGAGCACGGAGGCCCGTAGGGGCGACGGCGGAACGGTGGCGATGGACACGGCGGCGGTGATCGTGGGCGGCCGCACCTACGCGCCCATCCGCTATCTGGCGGAATACTTCGGTTATCAGGTGGGCTGGGACGGCAGAACGAAAACGGTCCTGCTGACGAAAGGCGCGTGAGCGCGCGGGACGGGGGACCCCCGCCCGCTGCATCAAAAAACTTCTTCAAAAAAGTATTGCATTCCCAAATGCAGCCTGCTATAATTTATCGGCATTACGCACACGGGCGCTTATTCCTGCCCTGTTCCTGCGCCTGCAGGCGGCGGGGACGGACCCCGTGGAGGTAATAAACAAATAAGGAGGAAATCAGAAAAATGGCAGTCGTATCCATGAAGCAGCTGCTGGAGGCCGGCGTGCATTTCGGCCACCAGACCCGTCGGTGGAACCCCAAGATGGCGCCTTACATTTATATGGAGCGCAACGGCATCTATATCATCGACCTGCAGAAGACCGTGAAGAAGCTGGAGGAAGCCTATTCCTTCGTGCGGGACACCGCCTCTAACGGCGGCACCCTGCTGTTCGTGGGCACCAAGAAGCAGGCCCAGGACGCGGTGAAGGAAGAAGCCGAGCGCGTCGGCATGTATTTCGTCAACGCCCGCTGGCTGGGCGGCATGCTCACCAACTTCAAGACCATGCGCACCCGCATCGACCGGCTGCAGCAGCTCCGCAAGATGCAGGAGGACGGCACCTTCGACATGCTGCCCAAGAAGGAAGTCATCAAGCTCACCGGCGAGATCGCCAAGCTGGAGAAGTATCTGGGCGGCGTGCAGGAAATGCGCCGTCTGCCCAGCGCCCTGTTCGTCATCGATCCCCGCAAGGAGCGCAACGCCATCGCCGAGGCCCGCAAGCTGCACATCCCCATCGTCGCCATCGTGGACACCAACTGCGATCCCGACGAGGTGGATTACCCCATCCCCGGCAATGACGACGCCATCCGCGCCATCCGCCTGATCAGCGCCACCATGGCCAACGCCGTGCAGGAAGGCCGCCAGGGCGCCGATGCGGAAGTACCCGAGGCCGCTCCCGAAGCGAGCGCCGAAGTGAAAGAGGAGGAATGATCCATGGCTTTTACCGCTGCTGATGTTAAGAAGCTCCGTGAAATGACCGACTGCGGCATGATGGAGTGCAAGAAGGCCCTCACCGAGGCCGACGGCGATATGGACAAGGCCGTCGAGCTGCTGCGTGAAAAGGGCCTGGCTACCGCCGCCAAGAAGGCCGGGCGCATCGCCGCCGAGGGCATCTGCGCCGCTTATGTCTCTCCCGACGGGGCTTGCGCCGGTCTGGTGGAAGTGAACATCGAGACCGACTTCGCCGCCAACAACGCCGATTTCCGCGCCTTCGCCAATGACCTTGCCAAGCTGGTCGCCGAGAAGGCCCCCGCCGACATGGACGCGTTCACCGCCATGGAGCTGGTCCCCGGCAAGAGCGTGGAGGACGTGCGCAAGGAGCTCGTCGCCACCATCCGCGAGAACATGCAGGTTCGCCGCTTCGCCCGCTATGAGGGCGGCAAGACCGTCTCCTATATCCACATGGGCGGCAAGATCGGCGTTCTGCTGAATATGGAGGCTTCCGCCGACATCGCCGGCAAGGCCGAGGTGGAAGAACTGGGCAAGGACCTGGCCATGCAGGTCGCCGCCATGAACCCCCTGTTCCTGGACAAGGCCGATGTGGACGAGGCCACCCTTGCCAAGGAGAAGGAGATCCTCCTGATCCAGGCCAAGCAGGACGAGAAGAACAAGGGCAAGCCCGACAACATCATCGAAAAGATGGTCATGGGCCGTATCAGCAAGTATTTCAGCGAGAACTGCCTGATGCAGCAGGAGTTCGTCAAGTCCCTGGGGGACAAGGTCACCTGCGAAAAGCATGTGGCCGAGGTCGCCAAGGCTCTGGGCGGCACCATCGCCATCAAGGGCTTCAAGCGCTTCCTCACCGGCGAGGGCATCGAGAAGAAGGCCGACGACTTCGCCGCCGAAGTCGCCAGCATGGTGAAGTAAGAGAACCGAATGGATCATGACCCGCTATGGCTCGCCATAGCGGGTCATTTTCAAGGAGCAGGACATGAAACTGGATGAAGCCTGGATCCGCGCCCATCTGCCGCCGGAATGCCGGCAGGAACCCATCGACGTTTTCGCCGGCGAATACCTGGATGGACTGACGGTGATGCATGAGGGGGAGCGGGGAAACCCGGATGCGGTGGTCTATGCGGCGAAGGACGAAGAGGATCTGCGCTGGTGGCAGCTCATGCAAATCTGCCGCTTCATCGGGGAGAAGGACCCGCCTCCGCGGAAGACCTGGCGCTGGTATCGGGATCACGCCGAGAACGGCAAGTGGACCTATGTGGAGCACCGGCACTATGACTATAACGCCATTGAGGACGCCCGGCTTTACGGCTTTGAGCGTTACCTCCGGAAGCTGCGCTTCGGCTTTCCAAGGGAGCGCTGGGAAGAGGAAGTGCAGAGGCACGTCCGCCTGATGAATTACTGGTACGCGACGCCCCACTGGGACTATGACCGGGAGAAGCTGTGCTTTGTGGAAATCAGCGATTCCCGGGAGCACGACGACCATGCGGAGATCGTGGAGGAACCCCGGCCTGGCAGCGTGATCCGGGTGGTGGATGGATCCTGAAAAGAAACCGGGGCGGCTTAGGCGGGTGCTCATAAGAAAGTTTTAAATCTAAAACCATTTGGGCATCTGTCTGAAAAGGTTGGCTATATGTGAAACCCGGACTGTTGTATGAACAGCAGTTCGGGATTTTCTTTACCTTTTTCATAGAATCGCCTCTTGTATCAGCGAGTCTCTTTAAGGCATGAAACCCTCATAATACAGAAAACTCTTACTGACAGTATGAAAAATGAAATACAATTGATATGAGTGGTCTGTTCACTTTCCGGTTTTGATGCAGTATAATCATCTGTAGAAACACAAAGGAGGCAAGCTAATGAAGATGATGCTGGCGGAGAATATCCGCTCATTCCGTAAAGAGCGGTCGCTGACCCAGGAGCAACTTGCCGAGGCGCTGGGGGTGACGGCAGGAGCGGTATATAAGTGGGAGGCAAAGCTTTCGACCCCCGAGCTGGAGCTGATTATCCAAATGGCGGACTTTTTTGATGTCTCCGTGGATGTGCTGCTCGGCTATGAGGTCAAAGACAATCGCCTGGAAGCGACGGTAAAGCGATTGCGGGAATACCGCCGCAGCAAAGACTGGGACGGACTTGCGGAGGCAGAAAAAGCGCTTAAGAAGTATCCGCACTCATTTCAAATCGTAAATGCAAGCGCAGCGCTGTACCGTGCATTTGGTATCGACAGCGGGGACAAGACTTTGTTTCACCGCGCGCTAGAGCTTCTGGAGCAGTCCCGCTTCCTGCTTAGCCAAAACGAAGATCCCCAAATCAATGAGCAGACGATTTTCGGAAGAATAGCGGAAACGTATCTTGGGCTGGGCGAAGCGGACAAGGCTATAGAGCTTTGGAAAGCCCATAACGCCGGTGGACAGTATAGCTCACAGATCGGTGATACTCTGGCCCAAAATGGTTACGTTGAGGAAGCGGTACCGTTTCTGTCGGAGGCTTTTACGAAAATCCTCTCCGATTTGGTCCGCACGATCGTCGGCTATATCAACGTATACCTGGAACGCGGTGATCATGCTTCCACACAGGCGATCCTGAGCTGGGGGATCGGGCTCCTGCAGGGACTGCGGGAAGGAGACAACTCAAACTACTTCGACAGAGTCTGCGCCGCTTTGCTTGCCACCCTTGCCGGCTCGCAGTTTCTGTCAGGACAGGACAGCGAGGCGCGCGGCACTCTGGTAAAAGCCAAAGAGCTTGCCGCATTCTTTGACGCTGCTCCCAGCTATGATGAAAGCGACATCCGCTTTATCACCCGCATCGAAGGTGCCAGCGCTCACGATGACCTGGGAGTGACAGCAATGG
>JAEETX010000134.1 GCA_016286665.1 Oscillospiraceae bacterium | reverse complement strand
AATTCCGCATCAAGAAGTATTTCGACCACAAGCCCGAATAAAGCCTCGCGTTTCCGAGAAGGCCCCCCGCAGATCCCGGCGAGGATCTGCGGGGGACGCAGGACGGGCCCGCTGCTTTTTTGCAGCGGGCCCGGTGATATATCCTGCGCCAAGCTGGCGCAGGATCATTCGGGGCCTGAGGTTCAATGTTAAGGCAATACCGCACAATTCTCGGCACGCATCTTGCTTGCATAATGTTCCGTCATATTGCCCGAAAATCTTGGCCAATACAGTAAGTATTCCCCGCGATTTTCAGACAATCTGACGAAAATTCTGACTGCGCAATCTGCGCACCAGAATTATGCGGTATTGCCTTAACCTCAGGCCCCGAAACACGCAATCGAGAAGTAACTTATCAGCCCAGCTTCCAGTCCTCGCCCTGCTCCAGGCCCCACAGCTCGAACAGCTTGTTGTAGAAGGGCGGGCGGGGGAAGTCCAGCTCGCAGTCCAGCATGGCGTCGCTGAAGCCGCCGAAGGGGGAGCCCAGATTCAGACTGTCGAAGAACTCCTCCAGCCGCTTGCCGGGCACGGTGAGGATCACGTCCTCGTCCCTCGTCCTCGCCCGCTCCCGCTCGCCGGGATCGGGGAGGGTCAGGCGGTATTCGTTTTCCAGGAAGGAGGGCACGGTGCAGTAGACGCAGCTGTCGATGCCGTCGAAGATGCTGCGGACATAGTCGCCGGTGACGCCCTTGATGGAGCGGACCATGGAGTTGACCTTGGCGGGCTCGGCGTAGATCATCACCACGTCGGGCTGGAAGGCGGCCTTCTTCAGGGGGGCGATCACCACCGCCTCATACTTGTGCAGGGGCAGGCGGGGGAAGTGGGCGAAGAATGTTTCGGCCTTGGCCTTGTCCCGGATGCCCAGGTATTTCACCACCTCGTCGAACTGCTCCTGACCGGGGACGCACTCCACGTTGCCGAAGCCGATGAGGGGGTTCCAGCACCAGTGGTCCGCCGTGGTGAGGCCGATGGTCATGCCCTTCATGCGGGCATAGGAAAAGGCCTGGCAGAGGGCCATGTGCTTCTTCATGTCCCGCAGGGGGAAGGTGGTGCCCTGGGGAGCGTCCGCCGCCTTCTCCAGGAATTTGACGCCGATGGGCATGCTGCGCAGCTTGTAGGCTTCCTCGAACTGTCTGGCTTTCTCGTTGATCGTTGCGATCTCCATTTTACCTATCCTCCACTATCTCAAATTATGATCGTTTATTCCAGCCCCATGGATTCCAGGGGGATGCCGTATTTGTCCTTCAGGGCCTGCATGGCTTCCCTGTCCCCCAGGCGGGCGGGATCATAGGCGCGCACGGATGCATAGTCCTGCAGGAACGCGAACCATTTCGTCTGGCCGCCCATGTCATAGACCTCCGCGTCCTCCAGGGCGGTGAGGGAGAAGGGGGCCAGCTTGGGCACGTTCACCAGGCAGGCTTTTCCCGCAATGTAGTCTTCGCCGAAGACGGTGAGCTTCACTCTGCCGCTGCGGACATAATACTGCTCCCGGGTGGGATGGTATCCCCAGCGGAAGGAGAAGCCGGCCTTCATTTCCGCCAGCACGCACTCCGTCACGCCCCCGTTTTCCCAGCGGGGAACGAGGACCTTGGCGGTCATGCCGTCGAAGGCGTAGGAAGCCAGGGGCCGGGCGGGATTGCGCACCGCCCCCATCTCCTCCGGGGGCACGTCCCGGTAGACCGGCTGCTCGCATTTGAGATAGTCCCGGGCGCCCCGGGCCTTCTGGTAAGCCGGATCGTCCGCCGCGCCGGGGATGCGCTGGGTGACGGCGGTGGACTGCCAGCCGTCGTCGAAGGAATCCAGGTCGTGGAAGAAGCCCCGCCACTTCACATCCTCGATGGAGGCCATGGCGTGCATCTGCCCCGGCTGCAGGTGGACGATGTCGCCGGTTCTGACGACGGTGCGCTTCCCGTCGGCGTAAAGGTACATGCTGCCGCTGTCCACGAAAAAGGTCTCGTAGCCCTGGCTGTGGAGGTGGGCCATCCTGCTGGCCTCCTCCGGGGTGACGCCCGTGGGCATTTTGCACATGACCGTATCCGTCACATTAAACAGGCGGTGGGGGCCCTCGCCGTCCATGACGGGGCTCATCTCCTCCTCCCGCTCGCCGTTTGCGTGGTAGCGGATCAGGGTGGGGATGCCGCTGCCCTCGTGGTCGTCCAGGTCGATGACATAGGGGATGGTGATGGGGATGTTTTCCATGCTTCTGCTCCTTTCCGCGCGCGAGGGACCCCAAAGGGGACGTGCGCGCTTCCGCTTTCCGCGCGCGAGGGACCCCAATGGGGACGTGCGCGCTTCCGCTTTCCGCGCCGAAAAACGCGCCGCTGTTCCTTATTTCCAGAATATCACAGAAGGGGTGGGAAAGCAACCGCTTACAGTGGGATGATCTCCGCCTCCGGCGGTCCTCCGCCCACGCGGAGCAGGCCGTAGGAGGGAGGCCAGCCCCGGCCGATGCTGCCGGGATTGAAGAATTCCACCGTCCCCTCCCGGTCATGCAGAGCCCGGTGGGTGTGGCCGAAAAGCGCCAGGGACGCGCCCGCCTCCATTGCGGTGAAATACAGCCGCTCCAGGTCCTCCTTCACCCCCTGGCGGTGGCCGTGGACCAGCAGCATGGTCACGCCCCCCAGGGTCAGGCGCAGGCTTTCCGGGCTGCCGGGGGCGTCGCAGTTGCCCCGCACGCCCTGCATGGGGATCTCGGGGAAGCGCTGGTGCAGTTTCACCATATCGGAGAAGTGGTCGCCCAGGTGGAGGACCTGATCGGGCCGCCAGCGGGCCGTGATCTCCGCCATGGTTTCCACGTCCCCGTGGGAATCGGAAAAGACCAGGATATTCATATCGAGGGACCTCTCTCATATACTCAGAATAGAATGCATTGAAAGACGCGCCGGAGGGAGGTGCTGAGGATGCGCAAGGAAGAAGAACAGGCCGCCGCGCTGCTTTCCTCCGGGAAGCTGGACGGCGCGCAGCTGAAAAAGCTGACGGAGAGCGCCGACGGGAGAAGGGTGCGTTCCCTGCTGGATGAAAAGGCGCTGTCGGAGGCCGTGCAGAAGGGGGACGCCGCTGCCCTGCAGGGAGCGCTGCAGACTCTGCTGGCGACCCCGGAGGGCCGCAGGCTCTTCGCGCAGCTGGGCGGCATGATGGGGAAGCGCTGATGGACGGCCTGGAGGAAAAGCTGGGGGCGTTCCTCAGCGACCCCGCGGCCATGGAAAGGCTGCGGCAGCTGGCAGGGGCCCTTTCCGGCAGCATGCCGGACCCGGGCGGACCGGCCGGGCCTGCCGGGCCGGGGGCGGAAGCCTCCGGCCCCTTCGCCGCGCCGGAGGGGAAGCTGACCGAGCTGCTGGGGAAGGTGATGGCCTCCTACGGCGCTCCCTCGGAGGCGGCGCGGCTGGTGGCGGCCCTGC
>JAEETX010000062.1 GCA_016286665.1 Oscillospiraceae bacterium | reverse complement strand
CCCATCTCGGCTCCGGCCGCGCCAGCGACCGGCTGAGCTATTATATCAAGTGCGTGGATGAATTCGAGCGCATCGGCGACCATGCCGTGAACCTGACGGAGAGCGCTTCCGAGCTCCACAGCCGGGATCTGAGCTTCAGCGCCGGGGCCCAGGAGGAGCTGCGGCTCCTGCGGGAGCTCATCGAGGAGATTTTGGATAAGGCCTGGAAGTCCTTCCAGGATGCGGACAGGGAGGAAGCCTTCCACATCGAGCCCCTGGAGGAAGTGGTGGACGAGCTGGTGGCCCTCATGCGCAACCGGCATCTTGCGCGCCTGCGGACGGGGGAGTGCAGCGTCAGCGACGGCTTTATCTTCCAGGATATCCTGGTAAATGCGGAGCGCATTTCCGACCAGTGCTCCAATATCGGCGTCCATACCCTTTCCCTCGTGGACGCGGCGGTGGCCGCCATGGAGCACGATTATATCCTGCACCTGCACCAGGGAGAGAACGAAGCCTACAACAAGGAATATGCCGCGGTGCGGAAGCGTTATCTGGCGCGGCTCACCGGCGGATCAGCGGCGGAGAAGGAATTGCCGCCGGCGAAGTGACCGGCGGAGGAAAGGAGAGGCTTATGGCGGAGGAAAAAAAGGTCATGGCGGACAACGGCCAGCCCACCTATGAGGGACTGAGCCAGTATTGCCCGCCCCGGAATTTCGAGCTGGCGGGCCGGGAGCTGACCGTCTGCATGGACAGCGGCTACGACTATGTCCTCAGATTCGAGCGGGATACCGTCGCCTGGGGCAAGGCGGGGGAGGAACCCAGGACCGACGGCTATGTCTGCCTCAAGGCGGAGGAGCGGACCTATTTCATCAACGCGGAGATCGCCGGCGTCACGCCCCGGCTGGGCCTGACCCTGATCCTGGACGATGAAAACGACCTGGTCACCGTCATCGAGGGGCGGCAGGGGATGAACCCCAAGTTCCCCTATCTGGTGGAGATCAAGGCCCATTTCGGCGCGGTGCTGCGGCCGGACGGGACCCTGAACGACAAGCGCCACGGCTACACCACGGATATGGTCGGCCGGGCGGTCCTCTGGACCTATTCCCCCAGCTTCCGCATCGTCCACGTCTACCGCACGGAGCGGTATTACAACGTGACCATGCCCCGCTCGGAAAAGCCCCCCACGCCGGCGGAGATCGAGGAAGGACGGGCCATGGCCGCTTCCTTCGCGGGCTACAAGGACCCCACGGAGCCGGCGCTGTATATCCGCATCAAGAAGGGCATCTATGTCTTCGCTTTCGCGGAGCAGAACCTGGAGAAGTTCACCGGACCGAAAACCAGGGGCAACAGTCTGGCTTTCCTTATGGACCTGGAGCGGATGATCGACGTGGGCCGCTCCTTCGGCACCAATGCCCAGCAGCAGCCGGAAAACTACTGCTTCGGGGCCTACGGGCAGGAGATCCCCTTCCCGGAGGAATTCAAAAACTTCCGGAGCGCGTATTATATCTGAGCGGAAAAATCTGAGCGGATAAAAACACCCGCCAAAACGCAGCGCGCGTTTTGGCGGGTGCAGTCGTCTTTACAGTTCCTCGAAGATCCGGCAGCCCTTTGTTTTCAGCCAGCGTTTCAAAAGCAGCAAAAGCGCCGCCAGCACGACCGCCTCCGCCGCCATCCCCAGGCGCGCGTCCAGAGCTTTGCTGATGAGGGCGCAGAGGCCCAGGCAGAGGAGGGACAAGAACCAGCCGCCGAAGATGCAGACCACCACCGGCAGGCCCTGCTTCACCGGCACATTCTCGTTTGTCCAGGTGAAGTTGGGCTTCAGCAGATTCATCATCAGCCCCAGGTCCGCCAGGAGCGCGCTGAACAGAGTGACGCAGACCAGCATGAGCAGGCAGGAGACGGCGTCCGCTTCCAGCACAAAGGCCAGGGCCAGGCAGCAGAGAACGATGGGGGGAACCACCAGGAGCAGATGGAGCCTTTCCTTGGCCCGCAGCACCGAACGGGCGGGGACCGGCAGGCTTTGCAGCACCCACAGGCTTCTGCCCTCCAGGGAAACGGAGGGAGCGGTGATGGGGGCCAGCCCCGACAGGGCGCAGGCGGCCATGACGCCCGCGGCGGGCAGAATGGATTTCACAAGGGGCGGGGCGGAACGGAGGAGCAAGGCCAGGGTCTCCCGGATCGAAGAAGCCTTTATCAGCAGCATCACGGCGCAGATCAGGATCATGAGGACGCCGATGCCGCAGTTGAGCATGTAGACGGGGCTTCCCAGGAAGCGCCGCAGCTCCTTGCGCAGCAGGGCGGCGTCCAGTCCGGAGGCCTTGCTCTGCCCGGCATGGTAGACCGCCTTCTTTGCGCCTCGGTTGGCGGTGGCGAGGCGGATGAAGCTGCGGGAGAGGAGCCAATAGGTCAGCAGGCTCAGGGCCAGCACCAGGCAGCACCAGCAGAGCATGGGCAGCGCCTTGCCGCAGGCGGCCAGCCCCAGCTGATACAGGGGCCACAGCTTGCCGCGCACCGCTTCTCCAAGCTTGCCGGCGTTCTGGGTGAGGCCGGTCAGCATCCGGTTCATGCGGCTGGTGGCGAAGAAATAGACCGCCAGGAAGCCGAGAGAGAGGATCATCGTGATGATGTTCTTCCGCCTGAGGCGGCTGCTCACCGCCGCCACCGCCCAGCCCAGCAGACAGGAGAGCACCAGCACCAGGAAGGCGTTGACGAAGGTCAGAAGCAGGGAAAAGACCGCCGCCGGCACAGAAGCGTCAAACTGCAGATAGCAGATCACCGCCGGAAGCCAGGCCACGGCGCTGTAGACCAGTCCCGCCGCGTAGACGGCGGTCATCCGGACCAGGAGGATGCGCCGGGGCGGGATGGGGAGGCTGAGGAGCAGGTCGTTGTCCTTGGCAAGGTAGAGGCTGGCATAGGTGCTGAACACGCCGCCGAAGACGCCGAGGAAAACGGAGAGGGAGCCGATCAGGGCAAAATAGAGCCAGCCCAGCCCCATGGGCAGCATGGCGGAGGCCAGCATGGTTGCGGCGGCATAGAAGGAACCGCCCAGAGAGAGGAAAATGAGGATAAAGAGGATCAGAAAGCCCGCGACAGCGCCGGCGCTGCGCTTTTTCCCCGCCTTCTTCTTGGGAAAATAGACGTTGATGAGCTCCAGAAACTGTTTTTTCAGAAGCGCTTTCCACATGGTCAGTCCTCCAGCTCCAGGAACACGGACTCCAGGCTCTCGTCGCCCTTGACTTCCTCCATGGTGCCGGCCTTCACCAGCCGGCCGTTTTTGATGATGGCGACCTTGTCGCAGAGCTTTTCCGCCACCTCCAGCACGTGGGTGGAGAAGAAGATGGCCCCGCCGGCGTCGCAGAAAGAACGCATCATGGTTTTCAGCAGGTGGGAGGCCTTGGGATCCAGCCCCACGAAGGGTTCGT
The DNA here is from genome assembly GCA_016286665.1 of Oscillospiraceae bacterium. Classification (GTDB taxonomy): domain Bacteria; phylum Bacillota; class Clostridia; order Oscillospirales; family Oscillospiraceae; genus UBA1774. Next base: position 13,563 of record JAEETX010000062.1, on the reverse strand, counting down.
CCATGAGGATCAGCTTCGGCTCGTGGAGCCAGGCGGCAATCATGGCAAGCTTCTGCTTCATGCCATGGGAGTAGGCCGCCACGGGCTGGGCCAGGTCCTCCGTCAGCTCGAAAGCCCCGGCGTACTCGGCGATCCTCGCCTCCCGCACTTCGGCGCTGAGGCCGAAGATATCCGCGATGAAGTTCAGAAACTGGATGCCCGTCATGAAATCATAGAGATCGGGATTGTCCGGGATATAGGCGATGCGCTTCTTGCATTCGATGGGCGCTTCCCTGACGCTGTGACCGTCGATGACGATCTCGCCGCTGTCAAAGCGCAGGATGCCCGCGATGCTTTTCAGGGTGGTGGTCTTGCCCGCCCCGTTGTGGCCGATGAAGCCGTAGATTTCCCCCGACGCGATGTGGAGGGTGAGGTCGTCCACCGCCCGCTTGTCGCCGTAGGTCTTGGTCAGATGTTCGATGTGCAGCATAGTCGATCCCTCCTGAGAACTGATATCATTATGATATCATAATGGAGATTTGTCAAGAAGAAAAACGGCACGCACCCGAAATCGGATGCGCGCCGTATTCCGGCGAATAAGAGGTCCCCGTAGGCCCAAATCGCAGCCCAGCGAAGCGGGTGCGATTTGGAAAGGACGTTTCGCCGGAATCTTCAAGCATCATCGCGCGAGGGGACCCGCCGCGAAGCGGTGGGCGCGCGTTCCTCTGGGCGGTGCTGCGCCGTATTCCGGCGAATAAGGACGTTATCGGTGGGTCCACAGCTCGCCGGTGGCGAGGCCCCATTTCTCGAACATCTTGTTGTAGAACTCCGGCCTGGGGAAATTCATGTCCATTTCCATCTGCAGGCCCTGGTAGCCGAAGCCGATCTTCCCGAAGGTCTTTATACTCTCCGTCAGAGGCTCCAGCATATCCCCCCGCAGGGTGAACATGACCTCGTTTTCGTCCGTCAGGCCCCGCTCGTATTCGCCGGGGTCGGGGAAGGTGATGTTGAAGTCCTTGCCGTTGAGCACGGGGATGGTGGAGTGGACGCAGGAATCCACCGGGTCCAGGTTCAGGGGCAGCATGTTGCCGGTGGTGAATTTCGCGGCCATGAGCAGGCTGCGGATCTGGGCGGGGTTGCAGTAGATCGTCACCGCGTCGGGCACGAAGGAGGCACTGCGCAGGGGCGCGATGGCAAAGCCGATGGGGGCGGGACCCTTCAGAATGGGGTATTCCTCCCGCAGGAAGCGGACGCCCCGCTGCGGGTCCTTCACGAAGAACTTGGTGCCCATATACGTATAGTCCTCGTCCTCCAGGGGGCAGAGCTTGTAGCCCACCAGGGGCCAGACGCACCAGTGGTCGTCCTTCAGCATGGTATAGGCCTTCCTGTTCCGCCGCACCAGGGCGAAGGCCTGGCACATGGCCAGCCGCCGACCCTCCGCCGGCCAGGGGCGGACGGTCCCTTCCGGGATGTCTTCCTCCTTCCAGAGGAGCTTCAGGGCGATGGGGGAATAGCGCAGCAGCAGTTCCTGCTCCAGGGTCCGGCCCATGTCGTTCACTTCCGCCGCCGTGGGCTCCTTTTCTTCCGGCAGAGAGACCAGCAGGGTTTCCCCGTCGGCGGCGTCCAGCAGCATCTTCCGCAGCTTTTTCCCCCAATTGCCCAGCCGCTTTTCCATGGAGGCAAAGTGGGTGATCGTCAGCTCCGCGCCCTCCGGCAGGGTGGTGAGGCAGTCATACAGGGCGTCCAGATTGTGGCCGCAGTAGTCCGGGAAGTGCAGGAGAGCGATGAGACGCAGACAGAAGTCCTCCTTGTCCAGGCAGATGCGGCCGTCCAGTTCATATGTTTTCATGGATTTTCCTCCCCATACAGCAGTGTAAAGCTTTCATAATGATCGTCCGTGTAGTAGATGCAGCCGTCGCTGGAGAAGATGATGCGCTTGGCGCCCCGGCTTTTGGCCCCCAGGGTGTCGATATCGCATTCCCAATAGGATTTCCCCTTGGGCAGCAGCCCTTCGTAGTTGCCGAAGCGGTCCCCGCCGATGCACTTGCCGGGGGCGATCTTCTCCAGGCTTCCGCCGCGCCAGCCCAGTTCCTGGGCTTCCTTCTTGGTGATGAAGTTATCCGGCAGATGCCCGTAGAGGTGAAGGTAGAGGGCTACGTCCTCCTTGGTGGTGTAGCTGCCCTCCTTCGGCAGGCCGGGCGTGGGCTCCGGGGTCGGTTCAGGCGTGGGTTCAGGCGTGGGCTCCGGGGTGGGTTCGGCTGTCGGCTCCGGCGTGGGCGCTTCCGTCGGTTCAGGCGCCGACTCCGTTGTCGGCTGGGGCGTCGGTTCCGGTTCTGCCGCAGGCCGGGCCGTTTCCCGGGGGGACTCCGTGGGCTGGATGGTCTCAAAATGGACGTATCCGCCGCTGTCATCCTCCCAGCTCTGGGGAGACGCGGCAGCGCAGCCGCCCAGGATCAGAGCCAGGATCAGCAGCAGCGGCCAAAGCTTTCTCAGTATGTTTTTCACGTTCCCGCTCCTTATTTGAAATTTCCTTTCTCTACCATACCGCAAAAACCTTCTCCCGTAAAGCCTGATTTTGAGGCTCCATGTGTCGACGCATTGAAAACCGGGGCGCCGAAGAACGGCGTCCCGGTTTTCAAATAGGGAAAAGGGGATTTATTCCTCCGCGCCAGGCGCGGGGACAATCTCAGATGCGGGGGGCTCCGCCTTGGGCTTGGGGGTGAGAGCCTTGGTGACGAGCTGCACAAGAAAGTGGAGGATGATGGCCACAACCATGACAAAGAGGATGTAGCAGATGCGGATGCTCCAATTGATCGTGCCGCCGCCGTAGCCGCCGAAGCCGGTCCCGGCGCTGCCGTTCAGGGCCCGCAGGAAGCTGGACATGGGATTGTGCTTCCAGAGCGCGCCGACGATGGCGAAGTAATAGTTGCACAGAGTGTAGTGGCAGACATACATGGTCATGGAAATGCTCCCCAGGAACCGGGCGAAGCCATGGTTCAGCACCGAGGTGATCAGGTCCTTGTTCAGGAAGGAGAGCAGGATGATGATCATGATGTAGACGATGCGCCGGAAGTTATCCAGCCCGGTTCCCACCTTGATGGTCAGGGCGAAGTAGCGGTAGATGGCGAAGATCATCAGGATGGTGAGCACCACTTCCCAGAGGGAACTCAGCTTCTTTTTGCGCAGGTGGGCGTAGAGATGATACATTGCGATACCCAGGGCCACCTCAGCGAAGGCCTTCACCGTGCCGGCGGTCATGAAGCCCATCTTCGCGTAGAAATCCAGCACCAGGGAGGAATTCAGGGTGAAGAAGGAGTAGAGCAGTACGCCGATCAGGGGGGCAAGGAACAGAGTGAAGTGGAAATTGCGGTAAAGCATGTAGGTGTAGACGTAACCCGCGATGAAGAGCGCCGTCAGGAACCAGAGGGGAACGATGGGGCAGCCGCCGTTGGCATAGCCGAAGGGCGTGCCCACCATGAAGAGCAAGTCCCACTCGGAGTTGAGGATGGCTTCCAGAGTGCTGGAGCGGGAATAGCCGCCGCCGTTCATCGCATAATGGAGGATCAGGGTGACGACGATGACGGGGAAGATGACCTTGACCTTTTTCCAAACGAACTGCGTGGCCTTGACGCACGCCTCTTTGGGACTCAGGGGCTGGGGGTTCTTTTCAAACCAGTGCCCCGCGCTGAGGGCGATGAGGAAACCGGACAGTACGAAGAAGAACTCCACGGCGCTGGTGCCGGAGGGGAAGAGCTTGCCGCTGGTGTAGTAGATCTCCAGGTGATAGAGACATACGAGAACGGTGAAGAGGAAGCGCCAGAATTCAACGGAAGCGATGCGGGCGTTCTTTTTCTTCGTGATGGTCTCGCTCATGGTTTATTCCTCCTCCTTATCCTTTTTCTTGCCTTTCTTCACGGCGCGCAGGACCGCGATGACGATGATGACCACTGCCAGAGCGATGAGGCCGATCTTGGCGATGGGGCCGTAGTTGACCTTGGTCACGGGGGCCAGCGCGTTGTCCACCACGGTCTGGGGGGCGTTGTCCTTGAAGGAAGCGCCTTCCTCCACGATGATCTTGGCGGCGGCGGCGCCGTAGCTGTCGTCGGCGGGCTGGGCCAGCACATAGTAGGTGCCGGGCTGGTCGAACTTGATCTTCAGCTTGCCGTCGCTGCCCACGGTGTAGCTGGATTTTTCCCCGTTGACAAAGACGGTGAGGTCGGAGCTGACGAAGTCGTTCCAGCGGAAGGACTGGGCGTCCATGATGGAGTGGTAGGCGGTGAGCACGATCTCATCGTTGACGCCGGCCTTCACGGTGCCGAAGTCAAAGTAGGCCAGGCCCCAGTAGCTGTAGGACCAGTTCATGGAGCTCTTGACGCCGTAGATGTTGACGTCGATCAGGTCGCCCTCCTCGACCTTTTCGGCCAGGGTGCTGGTGGTGCTGCGGTTGCGCCAGGCGGTGATGGAGTAGTCGCTGCCGTCCATGGAATTGTTGGCTTTGCCGAACCACTTGGCGATGGTGTACATGGTGGAACCCCACATGTCCATCTTGGTGGAGGAGTAGCCCATGGCGCCCGCGGTGGATTCCATGTCGTTGAATTTCTGCAGCACGTCGTCCACGGTGCTGCCGCCGGGAACGCTGACGGGAATGGCGATCATGTATTCGCCGGTGGTTTCGCTCATGGCGTAGTTGCCCTTGTCGGTGACGGTGACATAGACGGTGACGGGGTCGCCGGTCCCCCGCCCGGGGGCGGAAAGGTTGCCCAGCAGCACGTCGCTGATGTCCACGTTGCCCGCATTGGGATCAAAGGCCGCGCCTTCCGACACGGTCAGGCGCATGGCGGCGGCAGGCTTGGAGACGTCGCCCGCGACCAGGATGTCATAGACACCCGCCTTGTCGAAGCTGAGCTTCAATTCGCCGGTGGAATCCACCCTGACGTCGGATTTCTCGCCGTTGATGAAGACGTCCATGTCGGTCAGGGGCGTGGTGCGGTATTCGCCGCCCATCATGCCCGCCATGGCTTCCGTGTAGGGGTGGAGGACCACTTCGTCGCCCACGCCGGCTTCCGCCGTGGGATAGTCGAAGTATCCGAGGCCGTAGTATTCATAGGAGTAGCCGAAGCTGCCGGGAGCGGCTTCGCCGAGGCCGTAAATGGAGGCGTAGATGAAGTCGCCGTCCTTCACGGGGGTGGCCAGGGTGCTGGTCATGTCGGTGCCCACATAGGCGTTGAAGAGCCGGGTGGCTCCCGTGGAGCCGTCCACGCTTGCGCCGAACCAGCCGGTGACATAGTACATGGCCCCGCCGCCCATTTCCATGCTGGCGGAGGAATAGCCCTCCTCACCGGCATTGGCATGCTGGGCGTTGATGGCGTTCAGCACGTCGTCCAGGGTAGCGCCCTGGGGCACGGTGATGGGCGCGGCGATCAGGTTTTCGCCGGTCTTTTCACTCTTGCAATAGCTGCCGTAATCGGTGATGGTGGCATAGACGGTGATGGGGCTGCCGCCGGCCTCACCCTCCAGCCCGGAGGCGGCCATGCGGCCCGGAGGGGGGATCTCGTGGCCCGTGAAGGAGCCGCCCGCGGTGACGTTCACCTTCATCAGGGCCGCGCCGTAGGCGGTATCGCCGCCGACGCAGACATAGTAGGTGCCCGCTTCGCTGAAGGCCAGAGCCAGGCTGCCGTCCGACTGCACCTTGAAGTTGGAATTCATTCCGTTGACGGTCACGGGCATGTTGACGCAGGGCTCCGTGTTGTACTGGAAGGTGGCCATGTCCATGGCGCTGCGCCAGCAGCCCACGGTGAAGTTCTCACCCACGCCCGCATCCACTTCGTAGTAGTCCATCCAGGCCAGACCGTAGTAGTTCATGGTGAAGTTCTGGGTACTGACGGTGGTGTAGACGCACACGTCCACCACGTCGCCGTCCTTCACGGTGCTGCCCAGGCCGGTGCTCATGTTGTGGTTCTTCCAGGCGGTCACGGATTTCGCATTGTCGGCATACTCGATGGGGCGGCCGAACCAGGTGGAGATGTAGTAGGTGGTCGAGCCGTACATATCCATCTTGGTGCTCTTGTAGCCGGCGGCGCCGCCGTTGCACTCCTTGAGGTGGAGGGCCAGCAGCACGTCGTCCACGACGGAGCCCTTGGGCACGGTGACGGGCACGGCGACCATGGGTTCGCCGGTCTTTTCACCGATGCCGGCGGCGCCGTTGTCCGCCACGCTGACATAAACGGTGATCTCGCCGGCTGCCATGACCGCCGGGGTCATCAGCCCCATCAGAAGAAGCAGCGAGAGAAGCAGGGTCGCGATCTTTTTCATTTTCTTTCCTTCCTTTTCCCATAAAGTTGCTGTAAGCTTTACGCTAGCCATTATATAGACGAAAAGTTCATGGGAAAAGATAGCAGAGGTAATGAATTTGGCGAAATCGAATGACAATCGGCAGGTCTTTGTGTGACGAAAGTCATAATCCATGTGCATAAAAACGGCAGCAGCAGAGGATGCAGTTTCTACGAATTGAACAAGGAACCCCGAAGAAGCGGCCTTTCATCGCTCCTTCGGGGTTCCTTACAGAAATGAATACCGATCGGTTTCAGACCGTACCTCAGATGTGGAGGCAGACCTGGAAGGCTTCGTTCACCGCCTCGCAGATGGAGGCTGCCTTTTTCCCGTCTCCCACGAGGAAGACCGAGGTTTCCGGGGCGCAGCGGCGCAGGGCTTCCGCCTCCGCCAGCCGCGGCCGCAGGCCCACCGCCAGCAGCACCGTGTCGCAGGGGAGGGTCTCCTCCGCGCCGCTGCGGACGTCCCGCACCACGATGCCGTCGGGCTTTACCTCCGTAAGGGCCTTGCCGTAATACACGGGGATGCCCCGCTCTGTAAACAGACGCGTCAGCTCCGCCGCGCCGCTCCCGGCGCTGGCATGCAGCTTGCTCCCGGCGGGACCGGCCTCCAGCATTTCCACCACGAAGGCCTCCTTGCCCTGCTGAGAGAAATCCAGCGCGGCCTCCATGCCCACGGCGCTGCCCCCGATCACGGCGATCCTCTGCCCCACGGGAGCCTTGCCCGCTTCCGCATCCGGCGCCCAGAAAACGTTGGGGCCGTCGATGCCCGGCAGCCTGGGCACGATGGGCTCCGCCCCCAGGGCCAGCACCAGGGCGTCGTAGCCCTCCAGGGTCAGCATGTCCGCCGTTGCCGCCGTGTTCAGAAGGATCCTCGCGCCCTTCTCAATGCACTGTCCGGCAGTGTGCCGCATCCAGCGGAGGTAATCCCGCACGTCGTTCTTGAAGGGCGGCACGGCGGCATCGATGACGTGGCCGCCCAGCTCGCCGCTTTTTTCATAGAGCGTCACCTCATGGCCCCGGTCCAGCAGCGTCTGGAGGGCCTGGATGCCCGCCGGTCCGCCGCCCACGATCGCCACCTTCTTGCGTTTGCGCGCCCTGGGCACCACCCCGTCCCGGAGCTCGCTGGTCATGGCGCTCATGGGGTTCACGGCGCAGAAGGTGGGCTTGGGGGTCATGAGGTGCTTGGCGCAGGCGTCGCAGCGCAGGCAGGGCCGCCGGTCCTCCGGCCGGTCCTCGGCGTATTTCCGGGGCATGTCCGGATCCGCCATCAGGGGGCGGCACATGCTGACGAAATCCGCCCAGCCGTTGGCGATGATCTCCTCGGCGTAGTCCAGGCTCACGATGCTGCCCACGGTGTTCACCAGCAGGTCCGGGTGGGCCTGCTTGATGTCCCTGGCGTAATGCACGTTGAAGCAGTGATCCATCAGATAATTCTGGCACCAGTTGCGGTAGTAACGGTGGGGCCCGAAGGGGAGGGTGTGGAGACCGGCGGAGACATGGAGGATGTCGATATAGGGCTTGAGATAGCCCGCCAGCTCGATGGTCTCGTCGATGTGCATGCCCTCCGGGTCCTCCTCGTCGCCGGAGCAGCGGTATTCGATGACAAAGTCCTCCCCGCAGGCGCGGCGGATGGCCTGACAGACCTCGATGGCGAAGCGGGCGCGGTTGGCCGTGCTGCCGCCGTATTCGTCCGTGCGGTGGTTGAATTTGGGACTGGTGAACTGACTGATGAGGTTGCCGTGGCCGCCGTGGACCATGACGATATCCATGCCCGCCCGCTTCATCCGCGCGGCGGCCCTGGCGAACAGCTCCACCACCTCTTTGATCTTCTCCCGGCTCATCTCCTGGCAGGCAATGGGCTCCCGGCCCGCCATCCTGGCCCGGATGATCTCGTCCTCGGAGATGAAGGAGGAGGAGGAAAAGCTGGGCCGCCCGAAGGTCTCGAAGGCCACGCCCTCCCCGGCGTGGTTGATCTCAAAGGAGGCGTGGCAGCCATACTGCCTTGCCATGTCCGCATACCAGGTCATGGGCAGCGTGCCCCGGTCAGTGCCCAGGTCCAGCTGGTAGTTCTGGTCCTGGTTTTCCCGCAGGTCGACGGAGCAGTTGCCCAGATAGAGGACCGTCGCGCCGCCCCGGGCGAACATGCGGAACCAGTCCACGAATTCATGGGTGATGATGCCGTCCTCCGTGGCAAGGACGGGGGTGGTGGGGGCCAGAGTGACGCGGTTCTTGAAGTCGATGCCCCGGATGCGGATGGGGGCGAAGACGTGGGAATACTTGGAACCCATATTTGCTCATCCTTTCCTGATGTTGTTTATATATCCGCTGAGGCCGGGCATTCGCGCGTCCGCAAGAAGGGGAAGCTCCGCGAAAACGGCTTCGCTTGCCAGGTGGAATTCCGCCCAGCTCTTTGCCTTGGTCAGCCGCTTGAAGTGCTTCTCCCCGCCTTCAAAATGCAGGATGAGATAGGACCAGAGCTCCTTCATGCGGTGGCAGAGGGCGGTTTCCCCGTAGAGGACGGCGCGGTATTCTTCGCTGACGGCCTCGTGAAAATCCCGCAGGGTCTCCCTTCGGCAGGCTTCCCCCGTCTCCAGCCTCCCTGCCAGACCCGGTTCCGCCGCCAGCCCCCGGCCCAGCATCACGCTGCCGACGGAGGGAAACCGCGCCCTCAGGGCTTCCAGGTCGGCGGGGGAGAAGACGTCCCCGTTCCACACCACCGGGAAGGGGCTGCCCTCCAGGGCCGCAGCGAAAGCGTCGGGATGAACGGGACCGGTATAGTAATCGCTGCGCAGCCGGGGATGGACGATGAGCCGGGCCAGGGGATACTGCCGGTAGATGCTCAGCAGCCTTTCCCATTCCTCTTCCCCGGCAAAGCCGATCCTCGTCTTGAGGGAGATCGCCAGCCCCCGCAGCGCCGGCGAAGCGAAGACCCGCTCCAGAAAAGCGTCCAGCTCCGCGGGCAGGAGCAGGAAGCCCGCCCCCTTCCGCTTGGCAGTCACCGTGCCGGAGGGACAGCCCAGGTTCAGGTCCACCTCTCCGTAGCCCCGGTCCATGAGGGAGGCGGCGGCCCAGATGAAATCCTCCGCCCGGTTGGTGAGCAGCTGGGGCACCAGCTTGACCCCCGGATTCTCCTCCGGCAGCAGATCCCGCAGGCCCCGCAGGGGGAAATGGTGGTCCCCGGAGGGAGAGAAGAAGGGCGCGTAATACCGGCTGACGCCGGGAAAGAAGCGGGCGTGGACCCGGCGGTAGACGCAGCCGGTGACCCCCTCCATGGGGGCGAAGAGAAATTCCATGAACAGACCTCCACCGGTGGAAATCCCGGGAAAACTGTGTTATACTGTTTCTATTATAGCATCAAAATTACCGGAAAAAAAGGAGGAATCGGCATGATCCGAAATGACGTGACGGCCGCCATCGCCCAGCGGCGGAGCATCCGCAAATACACGGCGAAGCCGGTCACCGACGAGCAGCTGGAGACCATCCTGGAATGCGGGACCCTGGCCCCCAGCGGCATGAACCTGCAGCAGTGGTTCGTCGCCGCCGTTCGGGACCCGGCGCTGCTGAAGGAGATTTCCGCTCTGCAGAAGGAAGCGGTCCTGGCAATGCCCGATCTGCCCCCCGTCATGCTGGAGAGGGCGAAGGACCCGGCCTTTGACGCCACCTTCGGCGCGCCGGTGGTGCTGATCGTCACCGCCGAAGGCTCCCGCGGCAGCATGGACGCCTGCCTGCTGGGGGAAAATATGGTGCTGGCGGCCCAAAGCCTGGGGCTGGGCACCTGCATCAGCGGCAGCGTCACCATGGCCTTCCAGGGGGAGAAAGGCACGGCGCTCCTGAAAAAGCTGGGCGTGCCGGAGGGATATGCGCCGGTGTTCGGCATCACCCTGGGCGAAGCGGCGGAAGCGCCGGAGGACAAGCCCAGAGAGAAAAAATACGCCATCATTTGAGTTTCGGAGGAGTAAAATGAGGATCGCGGTAACGTATGAAAACGGGGAAATCTTCCAGCATTTCGGCCATACGGAGCTCTTTCGCCTCTACGACGTGGAGGACGGCCGAGTGGTGCACCGCATGACCATCCGCCCCAAAAATGCGGGACATGAGGCCATGGCGGCGGTGCTGAAAAAGGCGGGGGCGGACATGCTCATCTGCGGCGGCATCGGCTCCGGAGCCCAGCAGGCCCTGGAGGAAATGGGCATCCGGCTCTGCGCCGGGGTCAGCGGCTCCAGCGACGCGGCGGTGGAGCGCTTCCTGCGGGGTACGCTGAACTACACCAGCTCGTCCAACTGCACCGCCCACGACGCGGAAGGCGGCTGCGGCCACGAGTGCGGCCATGACTGCGGCCATCACGGGTCGTAAGTCGTTTTGAAAGAAAACCCTTCGCTGCGTTCTGCGGCGAAGGGTTTTTCGTGATTTCTGCTTCATGCCTCGTCTGCGTTCGTCAGACGGCAGTTCAGTTCATACAACGCGGTCCGGTTGGAATCCCATTTGAGTTTCCCGCGGGCTTCCGCGTAATCCAGCCAGACGCATTCCAGGTGCTCGTGGGAGAGCAAAATGTCGCCGTGGCATGCAAAGCCGAAGGCGTATTCCGGGATGACGTAGGTGTCCGCAGGCCAGTGATATGTATGCTTTTGGGGAAAAATGTCCGTGGGAATGGAGCAGACGGACCGAAGCGGAAGGATCGCATCGGCGGTCAGGCCGCTTTCCTCGAAAATCTCCCGCTTTGCCGCCTCAAGTGGCGTTTCATCGTCCTCGCCGCCGCCCGCAATGAACTGCCATTGATCGAAGTCGGAGCGATGGAACACACAATAGCGGATTTCGCGGCCCTCCCGCCGGTAGGGGATGGCAAGGATTTGAAAGGGCGCTCGCAAGGGCGTTTCCTCCTTTTCTGAAGATCGTCAAAACGGGAACGGCCGGGATCGGCCGTTCCCGTTTTCCCTGCGGTGAATAGCTTACGGGATCACCGGCGTCCAGTATTCCTGGTTGTAGAGGTCGGTGAAGAGGTAGCAGGCGTTGGGGGTGCCGGAACCCGTGATATACACGTTGCTGATCTGCTCCTCGCCGGTGTAGACGATGGGATCGGAGATGAGATAGCTGTCCTGATAGCTGCCGCTGTAGCTGTAGAAGTCGGCGATATACTGGATCACGTCCTCGCCGGGAACGAGGCCGTCGGTGCCCTTGGAGACGGTGTCCGTCTCCCCGTCGGTGTAAACGCTGCGGGCCCCGGCGATGAAGCCGTAGGGGTGGGCGCTGTCGAAAATGAGGATCAGCTCCGCCCGGCTGCCGTTGAGCAGCACGGGGACGCAGCCGGTGATCACATAGCTGTCGCCCTCCGTCACCGTGTCCTCGTAGTAATAGGCCACGGGCTGGTTGTCGATGGCGAGCCAGGTGCCGTCGTATTCGCCCTTGAGGTAGCCCTCGTCGGTGAAGTCAAAGACATTGTCCAGGCCCAGGTCGATGTAGCCGCTGCCGTTGTCCAGCCAGACGCTGAGGCTGAGGTCGTGGACCATCTTCCAGTTCGCTTCGCTGAGGGCCATGACCGCAGCGCCGTTATAGCTCTGCCATACCAGTTCCGCGGGGTCGAAGCGGTTTTCCTTGAGGTAGGCGGTGAGGGCGTCCGTATTCAGGTCCCGGTCTCCCAGGCCGAAGGAGCCGCCCCCGCCGAGGAAGCTGCCCAGCAGGCCGGAGATCAGGTCGGAAGAAACCATGCTGCCGCTGCCGCCGCCCATGAGGGAGCCCAGCGGACTGCCCACGCCGCTGCCCGCGGAGGCGATGGACTGACCGGCGCCCTGCACGCTGGCAAACTGCTGGATGCAGCGGGTGTATTCGCTGTCCAGCCCCAGGGCGTTGTAGGCGCTGACGGCGCTGCCGACCCGGTCCTTCTTCTGGTAGGGGAAGTAGATGGAGATGCCGTAGGCGTTGGTGATGCTGGAGGAGGTGCGGTTGTATTTCACGGCGCTGAGAAGGGTGCTGGCCAGAGCCTTGCTTTCCGCCGTGCCCAGGTGATTGGCCAGGTCCACCAGGTCCACCATATCCACCTTGCTGGAGGTGGCGAATTCCCGACTGTCGTTGCGGGCGTTGGTGACAGCGGTGAATTCGCTGTTCTGGAGCATGCCGGAGAGGCCGGAGGCGAAATTCTTGAATTTGGCGGGTACGGTCTTTTCCAGCTCCGCCAGGTCCACCACGCTGAGAGTGGTCTTCTGCCCGGCGCATTTCCGGTCGCAGGTGGCGACGAAGTCGTCCACGATGGCCTTGCCGATCTCCAGCGTGGACAGGGAGGTGTTGGCGGAGAGGGAAGTGAGCCAGTCGGTGTAATACCAGCCGATGCCCGGCTCCGTCTCCTCGGAGGCGATCAGGTAATCGGCGTAGGGGGCCAGGGTCAGGCCGTTCTCCAGCGTGCCCATAAGGCAGGCGTCGAAGCCGATGAAGTCGAATTTCGTACCCCCCGCCTTGAGGGCCTTGCTGATGCTGCTGAGGCCCATGGAGCCGCTGCGGGGGTTCTTCTCGTCATAGCCGTAGCCGCTGATGGAGCCGCCGCCGTGGTCCCAGAAAATGAGCTCGTTGCGGTTGGCGGGATAGTTTTTGGTGCAGTATTGGATGAAGGAGGACAGGGTGTCCGGGTTCGTCATGGCCGCCGTGCCGTCGTCGGAGACGAGGGTGCGCAGCCCGCCGGATTCCACCTTGTAGATCTGGTTGACGCGGCTGCTGACCACGTTGTTCTTCCAGGCGGTGGCGCCGCCGGTGTAGACGATGATGTTCACCTTGTCGCTGAGCTTGGCAGCGGCCATCTCTGCCAGGTCCGAGGTGGCCATGCCGCTCTTGGATTCCAGATCGGAGCCGCACATATAGACCATGATGGTCACGGTGTCCTTCCCGCCGCCCAGGATCTGGGTGTACTTCTCACGGGCTGCCGGGTCCACGCCGGTGTTCAGCTTGCCGGCGTTGGTGCTGCCGGTCCAGCCGCTGGAGACGCTGCCCACGCTGGGGCTCAGCAGGCTGCCGATGTTGATGGTCTGGCCCAGGCTGCCGATGCCGCCCTGGGAGCTCTGGCCGCCGTAATTCCCCTGGCTTCCGCCCTGGCTGTAGCCGCCCTGGCCGGCGGGGGTGGACTGGGTATAGGGCTGGGTGTAGCTGGAGGAGGGCGTGTCCGCCGGCTCTCCGCCGCCGCCCAGAAGGCTGCTGAGGCCGAAGCCGCCGCCGCCGAGAAGCACCACCGCCGCGATGATGATCTTCAGCAGGGGACTGCCGCCGCCGGAAG
>JAEETX010000133.1 GCA_016286665.1 Oscillospiraceae bacterium | reverse complement strand
CGCAGCCTTAGGCGGCCGCGAGTTCGTAAGAATCGTTGTTGTTTGATTTATAATTGCCCGTTTTTGGGATGCCGGGCGCATCCGCACGCTATTCCAGCCTCTGCGTCCCCGTCGAAACCAATACGCCCCCATGTCTGCGAGTCGGCAAAGGATTGCCGGCTCGCTTCAAATCGAAGCGGCAGCTTCGATTTGAAAAGGCTGCGCTCCGCTCCCCGCAGGCCCCTTGGCGGGGCCCACAGTCCGCTCCGCGAGAGGTATTTTTCCCGAGGCACATGTCCCCGTGAAAAATACTTGATTTTTTTCGCGGCTTGCGAGCCGCGAACTCTGCGAGGCTGTATTACGAGGAGCCTATGCGCGATGCAACGATTCAGAGCTTATCCGGGTCGGGGTAAGTTTCGCCGAAGGTGTCCACGGTGACCTTCTTCATGACCTGCTTCTTCACCGGGCGGTCGTTGTAAATGTCCGTCTTGGTCTCGGCGATGCGGTCCACCGCCTCCATGCCGGTGAGCACCTTGCCGAAGGCGGCATAGCTGCCGTCCAGGTGGGGCGCGTCGTCGTGCATGATGAAGAACTGGCTGCCAGCGGAATCGGGCGCGGAGGCGCGGGCCATGGAAAGGACGCCCCGCGTGTGCTTCAGGTCGTTTTCAAAGCCGTTGGCGGCGAATTCGCCCTTGATGTGCCAGCCGGGGCCGCCGGTGCCCTTGCCGAAGGGGCAGCCGCCCTGGATCATGAAGCCGGGGATGACCCGGTGGAAGATGAGCCCGTCATAAAACCCGTCCTGCACCAGGCGGATGAAGTTGTAAACCGACTGCGGCGCGATCTCCGGGTAGAGCTCGGCGGTGATGATGTCGCCGTTTTCCATTTCGATGGTCACGATGGGATTCTTAGCCATTTCCGTTTCTCTCCTTCATTGCTCTGTCGATCTCTCGTTTTGCGCTGCGCTGGGCCTCCGCGTCCCGCTTGTCGTGGAGCTTTTTGCCCTTGCACAGGCCCACCTCCACCTTGACATAGGGCCCGATGAAATAGAGGGCCAGGGGCACCAGCGCGTAGCCGTCCTGCACCACCTTGGCGCCCAGGCGGCGGATCTCCCGCTTGTGCATCAGCAGGCGGCGGGTGCGCAGCGGGTCCTTGTTGAAGATGTTCCCCTTCTCGTAAGGGCTGATGCGCAAGCCCCGGACCAGCAGTTCCCCGTTCGTCACGGTGCAGTAGGCGTCCTTCAGGTTCACACCGCCCTGACGGATGGATTTGACCTCCGTTCCGGCCAGGGAGATCCCGGCTTCATATTTATCCTCCACGAAATAGTCGTGATAGGCTTTCTTGTTGCTGGCGATGGGTCGCCTTTCCCTGGAAGCCACGGTCCTCCCTCCTTTCAGGGTGTATTTCAGTATATCACGCCTGTCAAGTGCGCGGAAGCGGGAAACGGCATTCCCGGCAATTGCCGGCAATCAGGCAATATTTTACACGCATATGCTTGCCGGATTTGTCGAATAATGTTATACTTCCAGTGATTTTTCAGGTAAAGGGGGCGGTACGGTGGCCGGAGAAAAAGACGAGCTGAGGCTCCATCAGCAGCTGAACAGCTATTTCCTGGCCTCCCTGCAGAATGCCGTCGCCGCCGCCGACCTGATGGCCGCCAGGCTGGAAAAGACGCCCCAGGCGGACGGTTCCGACCTGGAAAAATACCTGCGCATCCTGCGGCACAGCCAGTTTCAGATGCTCCGCCTGGGGGAAAACCTGCGGGAGCTGAGCGGCCTCACCGAGGGAACGGTGAAGCTCTATCGGGAGACCGTGGACCTGGACAAGCTCTGCGCCGACCTGGCGGACAGCGTACAGGCCCTCCTGCCGGACGTCGCCGTCAGCTACAAGGGTCCCGCCGAGCCCTGCGTCACGCTCTGCGATTCCGAGCGCATCGAGCGGCTGCTGCTGAATCTGATTTCCAACAGTCTGAAGCACTGCGAAGCGGGGCAGGAGGTGCGCATCCAGCTGCAGCGGACGGAGGACACCCTCCAGGTGGTGGTCTCCGACAACGGCAGCGGCATCCCGCGGGAGAAGATGGAGACCCTCTTTTCCGATTATCTCCGCGGGCCGGACCTGACGGAAACCGGGCGGGGCGCCGGGATCGGCCTCCATGTGGCGGAGCTGATCGCCAGGGCCCACGGCGGAAGTCTGGTGATCACCTCCGAGGAGGGCCACGGCACCAAAGCCGTCTTCTCCCTGCCCCACGCTTACGCAGGGGGCCTGCGTTCCTATCGGGAGCCCAGGACCGGCAGGATGCGCAGCCTGCTGATCGGTCTGGCCGACGTCCTGCCCTCCGAGAAATTTCAGAAGCCATATTTGTAAAAAGCGCTTGACAATCCCGGATTCTCTGCTATAATGAGGAAGCTTTCCCGAAAGGGAGCCATGCGGAAGTGCTGGAATAGGTAGACAGGTACGTTTGAGGTGCGTATACCGTTTGGCGTGTGGGTTCGAGTCCCATCTTCCGCACCAAACGGGAGCCGCCGCGAGCACTCCCGAAATACGCGCGAGTGGTGGAATTGGTAGACTCGCTAGATTCAGGTTCTAGTGTTCACTTCGGACGTGGGGGTTCAAGTCCCCCCTCGCGCACCAGCGTCGTCGCAAGCTTTATATCGCTTGCGGCGACTTTTTTATGCTTTGCATCAAAAGTCGCCTCGCGCTCATTCCGCTGCTCCTCCTCTCCGCAAAAAGTCACGCTCGGCTCGCCTGCTCGGTTGCAGGCAACCTCGCTGCGGCTCGCTGTCGCTAACAACTTTTTGCGGGGTCAGCGTGCTTGCCGTTATCACTATTCGCACTAAAAAGCCTTGAAATCTTCGGATTTCAGGGCTTTTTTATTTCTCTGAAATCCTCCGATGCGGCCAAAAGCGCAGCACTAGATTTGCTGGGAATTGGAGGAAAAAGCATATGTGAAGTGGCTAAAAATCATGCCTGCCGGGGAAAGCGTTGACTTTCCCCGGCTTTCCATGTAAAATTTGGATTACACTAATGAATTAAAGGAGCCTAGCCATGAGCCACAAGCATCTGACGATCCTCCACTCCAACGACCTGCACGGGGATTTCCTGCCCCGCACCGTGGACGGCAAGGAAACGGGCGGCCTGGGCCGCCTTTCCGGCTATGTAAAAAAGATCCGGGCAGAGGAGCCGAACGTGATCTACGCCAACGCCGGGGATATGTTCCGGGGAAGCGTCATCGACTCGGAATACCTGGGGCTCAGCACCATCGAGCTGATGAACCTGCTGAATCCCGACGTGTCGGCGGTGGGCAATCATGAGGTGGACTACGGCATCGCCCATCTGCTGTTCCTGGAAAAATGCGCCCGCTTCCCCATCATCAACGCGGACCTTTTCATCACCTTCAACAACATGCGCCTCTTCACCCCCTATCTCAACATCGAGCGGGACGGGATGCGCATCCTCTTCATCGCCCTGCTGACCCAGGAGGTCATCTCCGCCGCCAAGCAGGAAAAGGTCATCGGCTCCTTCATCGACGTTTCCGAAGCGGCCAAGCAGGTGGGCATCATCTGCGACAGCTACCGCACAAAGGACACGGACATGGTGGTGC
>JAEETX010000061.1 GCA_016286665.1 Oscillospiraceae bacterium | reverse complement strand
CCTCCGCCCCGCCTGCGTCCGAGGCCCCCGCGCCGCCCCCCGCGACGACTGAGCCGGTGCGCTTTGCCGCGGGGGAGGTGCCGGGCGACACGGAGGAGCTGAGCCTGATCCTGGAGCCGGGGGAGACGGCGCTGCTGGATCGCCTGCCCGCGCTGCGGCGTCTGGACGCCAGCGGAAGCGAATGCGGCGAGGAGCTCTGCGCCTGGGGGCTTCTGCATCCCCAGGTGGAGCTGCGCTATACCGTGGAGCTGCCGGGCCTCGGCGCTGTGGACAACACGACGGAGAGCCTGGATCTGCGCGGCTTGACGCCGGAACAGGCTCTGGCCGCCGCCCAGGCGCTTTCCCTTCTCCCCGACCTGCGGGAGCTGCGCCTGCCCTCCGCGGAAGAGGGGCTTTGTCTGGAGGACGCGCTGACCGTCGCCCGCGCCGCCCCCGCGGCCGTGGTCTCCTACCCGGTGACGCTCTATGGGCAGAGCTTTGACCTGTCCGACACGGAGCTGGTGCTCTTCCACGTCCCGGTGGACGACCAGGGCGAGGCCGTGCGGCAGGTGCTGCCCTGTATGCGCGCCTGCACCTGGCTGGACATGGACAGCTGCGGCGTAAACAATGAGAACATGGCCGTCATCCGGGACGAAAACCCGGAGGTGGAGGTCATCTGGCGGGTCTGGTTCGGCACCAGCTACTCGGTGCGCACCAACGTCACCAAGATCCTGGCCTCCATGCCCTCCCAGGGCGGCCGAGTCGACGACAACAACTGCCGCGCCCTGCAGTACTGCACCAAGGTGCGCTATCTGGATCTGGGGCACAATGTGACGCTCTCGGACTTCAGCTTCATCCGCTCCATGCCGGAGCTGGAGGTGGCCGTCATTTCCATGGCGGCGGTGGAGGATCTGTCCCCCTTCGCCTCCTGCCCCCATCTGCGCTACCTGGAGATGGGCAACACCAAGGTCTGCGATCTGAGCCCTCTGGCCGCCTGCACGGAGCTGAGCCACCTGAACATCGGCACCAACATCGGCATCACCGACATCAGCCCCCTGTACGACCTGGAGCTGAAGCGGCTGTGGATCGGCAGCTACACGCCCGTGCCCGCGGAGCAGGTGGAGCGGATGCAGACCCTGCACCCGCGCTGCGTCATCAACACCAAGGTGCCCTCTGGCCTGGAGCGGGACGAGGACGGCAACGGCAACGAGGGCTATACCATCGGCTGGAAGCAGTATCAGACAGGCCTGCCGGACTGGATGAGCGCGCGGCCCATCGGCTGGTACAAGGTGGTCTTCAAATGCTTCCGCTACGACCAGGGGGAACGGGCCTACGCTTTCTGCTGGAACGACCCCAAGTACTGGGGAAAGGATCCCTACGTCAAGCCGGTGAACGTCGCCGTGCTGGACACCTCCTTCTTGATGGAGGACTGGGAGGATCCCGGCTCCACCGTACCGGACGAGCTGGAGGATCCCCCGGGCGAGACCCTGTATGAATACGAACACTGACAAGCTGAAACGATACGGAGGCACGTCATGGATAAAATGAAGCTGATAGCCGGACTGCTCTGCCTGGCGCTGATCCTGGGCGCCCTTGCGGGCTGCACCCCGGTTCCGAAGGACGCCTACGCCACCGAAGCGCCCCAGGTCGACGGGGAAACGCCCTCCGCCGGGGAGGCGGGCGGCAATGACGCCCCCGCGCCCCAAGGACAGTCTGCCGACCCCGCGCCTACCCCCACGCCCGCGCCGGCGCGCATCCACCTGAGCGCCGGGGACTTCGACAACAACCAGGAGACCCTGCGCGCCGTGATCACGGCGGCGGATCTGCCGCTGCTGGAGGGCTTCTATCAGCTCAAGACCGCCGACTTTTCCGGCAGCGACTGCCAGGAGGAGCTGGTGGCCTGGGCGCTGGCGCATCCGCAGGTCTCGGTGCGCTGTGAGGCGCGTCTGCCGGACGGCACGCTGCTTCCCGCCGACACCCGGGAGCTGGATCTGACCGGCACCGCCGACCTGTCCGCCTATCAATGCCTGGTGCTGCTGCCGGAGCTGACGAAGGTTGAGCTGGGCTCCTGCGGCGACGCGGCCTCCAGCCCCATGAACTGGGGGAGCCTGGCCGCGCTGGAGGGGGCCTGCCCCCAGGCGGAATTCCGCTATTCCTTCACCCTCTACGGCAAGCGCTTTGACCTACAGAGCACGGAGATGGATCTCAACCACATCACCATGAACGACGAGGGCGCGCTGGTCAAGCAGGTGGCGCTGTGCATGCCCCGGCTCAGCTATCTGGACATGGACTTCTGCGAGGTCTCCGACGAGGCCATGGCAGACATCCGGGATTCTCTGCCTCAGGCGGAGGTGGTCTGGCGCATCTGGTTCGGAAACGGCCGTACCGGCTACTCCGTGCGCACCAACGTCACCCGGATCCTGGCCTCCAACCCGGATCGGGCGGGCAACCTGGATCCGGAGCACTGCAAGTCCCTGAAATACTGCACCAAGGTGGTTTACCTGGATCTGGGCCACAACGACAAGATGACCGATATCTCCTTCGTAAGCTATATGCCCGATCTGGAGGTGGCCATCCTGGGCATGGGCGGCTTCAGCGACATCAGCGCCCTGGCGGACTGCCCCAAGCTGGAGTATCTGGAGCTGCAGACCGCGGGCGTCACGGATCTGCGCCCGCTGTCCGGCCTGAAGAACCTGCGCCATCTGAATCTCTGCTACAGCTTCAGCCTGACGGACATCACCCCGCTCTATGAGCTGACGGAGCTGGAGCGGCTGTGGCTGGGCATGTTCGATCCCATCCCGCCCGAGCAGATCGAGGAGATGCAGCGCCGGGCCCCCAACTGCGTCATCAACACCACCACCGAGGATCCCACCGGCGGCGGCTGGCGCTACACCGGCACCGACAACGGCGGCCACGGCGTCCTGCATCCGCGCTACCAGGAGCTCTGGGATCAGTTCAACTACGGCGCGGCCCCCCGCTGTTATTCTTACTATAACAACGACCCCCTGTACTATCCCCATAACTGAGCATACCGCCGCCCCTACCGCCGCATTCGGCAGTCGGGGCGGCGTTTGTGGGCAACGGGCAAATATCACGAGAGCGGCGGGACGAAGCCGGAAATTTTTGTGCAAGGAATAGGCTTGCGCGCAAAGCGCGGAAAAGCGTATAATAGCTGCGAAAATACAAAAACTGGGAGGAAACCGTTATGGCAAACAAGCGTCGTCCCGAGACCATGGAGCGCATCACCACGCCCGAACTGGCCCGGGCCTTTATCGACGAACAGCTGGCCGCTCTGCGGGAGCAGATCGGGGACAAAAAGGTTCTGCTGGCCCTCTCCGGCGGGGTGGACTCCTCCGTGGTGGCCGCGCTGCTCATCAAGGCCGTGGGCAGGCAGCTCACCTGCGTGCATGTGAATCACGGCCTGCTGCGCAAGGGCGAGCCCGAGCAGGTGATCCGGGTCTTCCGGGACGAGCTGGACGCGAATCTCATCTATGTGGACGCGGTGGATCGCTTCCTGGACAAGCTGGCCGGGGTCTCCGAGCCGGAGCAGAAGCGGAAGATCATCGGCGCGGAGTTCATCCGGGTCTTCGAGGAAGAGGCCCGCAAGCTGGACGGCATCGAATTCCTGGCCCAGGGCACCATCTACCCCGACATTCTGGAGAGCGGCCCGGTGAAGGCCCACCACAACGTGGGCGGCCTGCCGGAGGATCTGCGCTTCGAGCTGGTGGAGCCCCTGAAGTTCCTGTACAAGGACGAGGTGCGCGTGGTTGGCCACGAGCTGGGCCTGCCGGACAACATGGTGTACCGTCAGCCCTTCCCCGGCCCCGGCCTGGGCGTGCGCTGCGTGGGCGCCATCACCCGGGATCGGCTGGAGGCCGTGCGGGAGTCCGACGCCATCCTGCGCGAGGAGTTTGCGAAGAACGGCCTGGCCGGCAAGGTCTGGCAGTACTTCACCATCGTTCCCGATTTCAAGTCCACCGGCATCCGGGACGGGCTGCGCAGCTACGACTGGCCCGTGATCATCCGCGCCGTCAACACCCGGGACGCCGTCACCGCCACGGTGGAGGACGTGCCCTTCGCCCTGCTGCAGCACATCACCGCGCGCATCACTGCCGAGGTCAAGGGCGTCAACCGCGTCCTCTACGACCTGACCCCCAAGCCCACCGGCACCATCGAATGGGAATAATTGCAGAACCGTCTAGAAGGCGCATAAACACTAGGCTTTTTCGGTTTGGCAACGCCTCGTGACAACGTTTTGACAACACTTTAAGCATTACACATAAAGTAAAGAGCTAACTGATTTTTGTTGGATCAGTTAGCTCTTTTTTATTTTGGCGGAGCGGGGAGGATTTGAACCTCTTCACGGCACTTGTAATTGCTTTCCTTTTCACTCCTACGGTTTCCACAGTATTGACTAGGCCGCTCCGTGCGCGCCGCTTACCACCATGTCTTTACGATTTACCATTGATGTACCTCCTTCAAGCGTATAAAACCAAGATGCCATTGAAAATGAAAGAGACACTATATCAACTGGGATTCCGATATACAGAGCTACAAGTACAGCAATAACCAACGAAAACTATTTAGTCCTCATCTCTTTTAAGAGCTTCTACGAGGACATCGCTTAGCTCCTGGGACGGCACTTTTACCCAAATACGAGAGCTGTCGTATTTCGGATAGTTATAGCGCCACTTGTCATATTCTTCCTTGGTGATCTCCCCGGCGCGGTATTTTTCCGCGACAGGAGCCCAGCCATAGACCATTTCCGAGATACGCGCGGCTTCTCTTCCCCTGCGTGGATCGATACGGAAAACAACTTCTCCGTCTCTGTCCTCAATGGTCAGTCCATAGCGATCCTCCAAAGCAAACAGCGTATGCATCAAGCCAAGGTAGCTGTCAATATCGGGAATATCCAGCGCAAGCGGAGAAACCTCCAGGGCACTAGCAAGGGCTTTGGTCAGATCCTCCTTGGGCGTGCGTGTCCCGGCTTCATATTGCGCCATACGAATATCCGCGGTCTTTTCAGGAAAGCCAACCAGCGTCCCCAGATACTTCTGTGTCATGCCCCGCAGATTGCGTATAAAGCGGATTCGTTCACCGATGGCCATAACAATTCCTCCTGTACATATCCTTGCGTTGATTATAGCAGATGTGCTTAATGTCGTCAAGGATAACTTAAGCAAAATTATTTAATTATTTTCTCAGAAGCCCTTGACATAAACAAATTCCGTTAGTATAATAGCGTTCGAAGACTAAACAAATATGTTTATCTTTATTATTGAATGACCGTCTGTATGGGATACTTCGCCACGACCTCTTGGTATGCTGCTAGGCAAGAGCGAGCGAGAAAACGCCGCCGACAACAAGGGGGCAGGAACGGCATACGGATAGAGCGGCAGCGCAGGATTCCCGGCATTCCAGTAATAAAATAACTGCTCTCACTTTTTTTGCAGGAGGAGGTGAAATCATGTCAAGTAATACATTTATGAAAGTCGATGAAGTAGCGGAAACACTTGGAATATCCAAGTCCTATGCCTACAAGATCGTCCAGAAACTCAATGCAGAGCTGAAAGAGAAGGGGTATTTAACCATTTCCGGGCGGGTCAACAAACAGTACTTTATGGAAAAGACCTGCTACGGAACAAGTGACAGCAAGGAAAGGAAGTGATGTGAATGGCTGTCTACAAAGAAGAAAAAACAAACACATGGAAGGTTTACTACCGCTATACCGATTGGAAGGGTGAGCGGAAGCAGACAACAAAGCGCGGGTTTGCCACAAAAAGAGAGGCACTGGCGTGGGAACGAGAGCAGCTTAACAAAACCCGGGCCGATCTGGATATGACCTTTGCGAGCTTTGTGGAGACCTACACGGCGGACATGAAAAGCCGGATCAAAGAGAACACCTGGCATACCAAGGATCATATTCTCCGGACAAAAATTCTCCCGTATTTCGGGAAAAGGAAGATTTGTGAAATCAAGCCAAAGGACATCATTGCCTGGCAGAACGAGATGCTTAAAGGCAAGGACAAAACCGGAAAGCCATATTCTCCCGTATATCTCAAAACACTGCACAATCAGCTCAGTGCCGTTTTTAATCATGCAGTGAAGTACTACGGACTGCATGAAAACCCGGCTGCAAAAGTCGGAAACATGGGAAAAGCACGGAGCCGGGAAATGCTGTTCTGGACCCAGGAAGAGTATCAAAAGTTTTCTGATGCGATCATGGACAAGCCGGTTTCCTTTTATGCCTTTGAGATGCTGTACTGGTGCGGAATCCGTGAGGGCGAGCTCCTGGCGCTCACTCCGGCGGACTTCAATTTTGACCGCAAAACCGTTTCTATCACGAAATCCTATCAGCGTATTGAAGGCAGGGATGTAATTACCGATCCCAAAACACCCAAGAGTATCCGCGACATTGTCATGCCGGATTTCCTCGTCGATGAGATGAAGGATTATCTGAAGCAGTTATATGGGATCGGAGAAAATGACAGGATTTTTGAGATTACCAAAAGCTATCTCCACCGGGAAATGACCCGTGGTGCAGATGCGGCAGGGATCAAGCGAATCCGGATTCACGATCTCCGGCACAGTCACATCTCTCTCCTGATCGACATGGGCTATTCCGCAGTTGCGATTGCAGACCGTGTTGGGCATGAAAGCATCAACATCACCTACAACTATGCGCACCTGTTCCCGTCGACGCAAACAGAAATGGCAAACAAACTTAACGATTTCAGAAAGGTGGATTTATAAAAATGTCAGCCAAAAACAGAGATGAACACAACCGTTTTAGAAATATCACCGTAGGGTTCCGAGTATCGCCCGAGGAAAATGAGCAGATCAACATCGCCGTGGCGCTCTCCGGCTTACCGAAGCAGGAATACTGCTATCGTCGGTGTCTCAACCGGGAAATCGTGGTACAGGGCAATCCCCGCGTGTACAAGGCGCTGCGGACTCAGCTTGCCGCCGTTCTCGATGAGCTGAAACGCATTGATGCCGCCGGGGAAATCCGAGATGAACTGCTGGACAACATTGAGCTGATCGCCCGGACCCTTGACGGCATGAAGGAGGAACGACGATGACAGAAGAAAAAGAAACGACTGTCCTCAACACATCTGTTGGCGCAGATGCAGGACAGCCGAATCAAAACCTTTGTGATGACAGTTTAGCAGATTCTCTCGAAGAATACAATAGATATTTTCGCCAGCTGAACGATCCCTCATACTTGCCGACTGTATCTATGAGAGAGCTGTATGAAACCGCGTATGAAAGCAAGCCGCCGCTGATCGACGGTCTGCTCTTTCCCGGAACCTATCTTCTGGTCGGCGCGCCGAAGCTGGGAAAGAGTTTCCTGGTCGCGCAGCTCGCCTACCATGTCAGTACCGGGACGCCGCTCTGGAATTACCCTGTGAGGCAAGGAACGGTTTTGTATCTGGCGCTGGAGGATGATAACCAGCGTCTGCAGAGCCGGCTGTATCAAATGTTCGATATGGAAATCGCGGATCAGCTCTATTTTGCTACACGAGCGCGACAACTTGGGAAAGGATTGGACGAGCAGCTGGAGCGTTTTGTCCGCGAGCACCCGGATACCAGGCTCATTATCATCGACACCTTGCAAAAGGTTCGTGAGATCGGCGGCGAGGCGTACAGCTATGCAAGCGACTACGATATCATTACCCGGCTGAAAAGCTTTGCCGATTGCCGCGGCCTGTGCCTGATCCTGGTGCATCACACACGCAAGCAAAAAGCAGACGATGTGTTCGATATGATCTCCGGCACAAATGGTTTGCTCGGTGCCGCGGATGGAGCATTTCTTCTACAGAAACCCAAGCGCACGGCAAACGAGGCCACGCTGGACATCTCCGGCAGAGACCAGCAGGATCAGAGGCTTCATCTGTTTCGGAATGAGGAAAAGCTGTGTTGGGAGTTGGAGCGATGTGAAACCGAATTGTGGAAGGCCCCACCGGAAGCACTCCTGGATGCTGTCGCCGGACTCGTAAACATTGAACGGCCTGAATGGACCGGGAGCCCGACAGAACTGGTCGAAGCGCTTGCAGTAGATATGAAAGCAAATGCGCTGACCATGAAGCTGAATGTCAACACAGGGCGCTTATATCGTGAGCGCGGTATCCGCTACTGGAACAGCAGGACGCACGATGGGCGAAAGATTGTTTTGCGGTATGAGCCGCAGAGCGCGTGACGATGTGTGACGGTCGTGACGATGATTTCGGCAGCGGGGGCGGTATCCAAAACACCGTCACCATCGACACGGATCGTCACAAGGAGCGGAGGAAAGGTCAAGGGGGCATACCTGCGGGTGGAGATTTCCGAAAGGAAATACAACCCGAACCCCTTGAGCTTTTCTCACGGAAAACACTCGCACAGCAGGAGGGGAAAGAGAATGCTTTCCCCTCCTGCCCAACGGCGAGTGACGCGGCTCTTTATGCTTGCAAAATGAAAGCATTGTCATGATGGCCATGCTTTCAAATTGCAAGCACGGATCGACGGCGCGGATGCATCGGCGATCCGGCGAAGGGGTGCAGGGGAAGCGGCAGCGTCCCCTCGCATCCCCCTCGGACAAACTCGAAGCCCAACAACGTGGGTTCGAGTTTGGGAGGAGGAGCAACGAAGCACAGTCGAGGAAAAGACCGGGGCGTTAAGCTCTGGGCTTTTCTGAGCCGTGCGCAGTTCGCTCCGACGAAGAGCCCACGGCACTTTGCAGCCCCATGGGATGAAAGTGTCATAGTGGGTTACACACTTTGAAAAAGTCGTGTAACCGTGTCCTGCTCCACCGTCGCAAGGAAAGGAAGTGAAAAACGTATGAATGATAAGAACTACAGTGTGGCCCGCGTTGAACAGCACACGAAGGCAAGCATTGGGAAATCCGAGCGCCATATCGAGCGCAAGAACGAGAGCTACGAAAACATGAATGTCGATCTGTCCCGGACACCAATGAATATCCACTACCAAAGCTGCGGCGATCTGACCTACAACGCCCATCTGGATAAGC
This sequence comes from Oscillospiraceae bacterium, assembly GCA_016286665.1. Lineage (GTDB taxonomy): Bacteria > Bacillota > Clostridia > Oscillospirales > Oscillospiraceae > UBA1774. The sequence goes on along the minus strand of JAEETX010000061.1, from coordinate 8,684 downwards.
TGGTAGAAGAAGGCAGCATTTCTCTTCGGGGCTTGAAGATGGATGCCAAGGTGTTCGATGAAATGATCTTTGATGTGAACACAGCCTATTTCGAGGAACGCGGCGGCTACGAATATGCCTGTCGGTTTTATGAAGAGGCGTTCCGCTTCGCCCAAAAGGAATATGGCCGGGAGAACATTGTCTCTGCTGTCATGCACGCTGACGAGCTGAACACAGCGCTGACAGAGCAGTTAGGGCATCCGGTCTACCACTACCACATGCACGTTGTCGCGCTGCCAGTGGTTGATAAAGAAGTCCTCTGGACAAAACGGTGCAAAGACCCGGCACTGGTGGGAACCGTCAAAGAGGTTATCCATCAGATCAGCCACTCCAAGAAATGGGCTTCACCGAAGATCACAGACGAGAACGGTCACACACAGATTATCAAATCCTACAGTCTGCTGCAAGACCGTTTTTTCGAGCATATGCGGGACGCCGGATTTGAGGACTTTGAGCGCGGAGAGCGCGGCAGCACAGTCCAGCACCTTTCGGTCACGGAGTTCAAGGTCAAAAAGGAGGCAGAACGGCTGGATAACCTGGAAACTACCGTTGCATTTATGGAGAACAGTATCAGTTTCCTCGAAGGGCAGACAGAGGAAGCCCAAGAGAAAGCCGACAAAGCGCAGGCGCGGGTGGACAAGCTTGTCCCCAAGATGGAACAGATTGAAGACCTGGCCCGCAAATACACCAACGATGCGGATCAGGTGCTTCCTCCGCCGGATGTGCTGGAATCCGCCAAGTCGTACCGGGAGAAGAAGGCAATGCCCTTGTACCGAAAGATCATCGGTGTACTGCGAAATCTGTTCGACAAGTATCTGACTCTGAAACATGATTATGAAGATCTGCAGCGCAAATACGAACGGGAGATCGACGGCGGAAATCAAATGAAAAAGACGATCAAGCGCTTGAATGAGGAAAAGGATAGCCAATCCGGGATTGTTGCCAAGTTCTACGCCCTGTGCCGCGGCTTCGGAGAAGAGTATATCGAATCCCAGGCAATGGGTATTCTGGAACGGGAGGCAATGGAACGACAGCAGAAAAAGCTCGCCCGCAAGCGGCATGACCGGGATGCAAGGTAAAGAACGGTCTTTTTTGACCTGCCATAGCGTGACTATCCAGAAGCAGCATGCCGCTGGCGTCGGAGTAGTCCGTGGCGTGGACGCCGGTGAGCCGGTAGTTGATATAGTCCTTGGGAAGCATGATTTTTTTGATCCGCGCAAAGTTTTCCGGCTCTTTCTTTTTCATCCAGAGGAGCTTCGGCGCGGTAAAGCCCGCGAAGGCGATGTTCGCCGTCATGGCGGAGAGACGCTCCTTGCCGATCACGGTATTGAGGTATTCGACCTCCTCGCCGGTGCGGCCGTCATTCCAGAGGATGGCGGGGCGGATGACCGCGTCGTTTTCGTCCAGCGCGACGAGACCGTGCATCTGCCCGCCGCAGCCGATGCCGCGGATCAAGGACTTGTCCGCATGCTCGGTCAGCTGCAGGATGCCGTGCTGCACCGCGCGCCACCAGTCGGCGGGGTCCTGCTCTGACCAGCCGGGCTTTGGAAAGCGCAGCGGGTATTCCTTCGTGACGGTTTTGAGGATCTCACCCTTTTCGTTGACCAACTGCAGCTTGACTGCCGAGGTGCCGAGGTCGATGCCGATATACAGGTTCATTTCTTCCCATCCTTTATAGGTCGAAGTAGCGTTGGGCATTCCGGAAGCAGATCCCCTCGACGATGGTTCTCAGCATATCGGGGTCGTTGGGATATTCGCCGTTTTCCACCCAGCCGCCGATCAGGTCACAGAGAATGCGGCGGAAGTATTCATGCCGGGCGTAACTGAGAAAGCTGCGGGAATCGGTGAGCATGCCCACAAAGGTACAGAACATGCCCTCATTGGCGAGGCTTGTCAACTGCTCTCGCATCCCGCTTTTGTGGTCGTTGAACCACCATGCGCTGCCGTGCTGGAGCTTGCCGAAGCAGCCGCCCTGGAAACAGGCCATGACGGTCTCGATCGCGGCATTGTCGTTGGGATTGAGCGAATATAGGATAGTCTTTGGCAGCTCGTCCGTCTCGTCCAGCGCGTTCAGGAACGCGGCCAGATCCTTGACGGAGAACGGATCCCCGATGGAGTCGATCCCCGCATCCGGGCCAAGGGCGCGGAATACACGTTGGGAATTGTCCCGGATCACGCCGAAGTGCAGCTGCATCACCACGCCGAGGCGATGATACTCCCTGCCCAGCGCAAGCAGCAGCGCGGTCTTAAACTGCTTCTGCTCCATCTCCGTGGGGATCTTGCCGGAGAGACGCTTTTGGAAGATCGCCTCAACCTCGGCATCTGTTGCGGGTACATAGGGCACAGCCTCCAGGCCGTGATCGGAGACCCGGCAGCCCAGAGAGACGAAGAACGAAAGCCGCTCCTTGAGCGTCTCCTCAAGCTGTGCAAAGCTTTGGATGTTCCCCAGGCGTTTCAAGTATTCCAGATAATCCGCCTTCTCAATGCCCAGCGCCTTGTCCGGGCGGTAGGAGGGCAGAACCTTCACGTCAAAGGACGGATCCCCGGCAAGCTTTTCGTGCCATTCCAGGCTGTCCGCCGGATCGTCGGTGGTACAGAGCGCTTTGACGTTTGATCCTGCGATCAGTTTGCGGGCGGACAGGCCCTTCAGCTTTTCATTGCAAAGCTGCCAAACCTCCTCCGCCGTCTCGCCGCTCAGGACGCCCTCATATCCGAAATAGTTTTTCAGTTCCAGATGGCTCCAATGGAACAGCGGGTTGCCGATGGCAAGGGAGATCGTCTCCGCCCACTTCTGAAACTTCTCCCGGTCGGGGGCATCGCCGGTAATGAACCGTTCATCCACGCCGACAGCGCGCATGAGCCGCCACTTGTAGTGGTCGCCGCCAAGCCACACCTGGGTGATATTTTCAAACCGCCGATCCTCGTAGATCTCCTGCGGGTTTAAGTGACAGTGGTAATCAATGATGGGCAGATCAGCGGCAAAGTCGTGATAGAGGTGCTTGGCCGTCTCGGTGGAGAGCAGGAAGTCCTTATCCATAAAAGACTTCATACACTTACCTCTTCACTCTTGCGCCCGCGCCGCCCATGATGGCCTCGACCTCGTTGAGAGACGCCATGGAGGTGTCGCCCGGCGTGGTCATAGCCAGCGCGCCGTGGGCCGCGCCGTAGTTGACGGCCTTCTCTGCGTCGCCCGTGGTCATCAGGCCGTAGACCAGACCGGAGGCAAAGGAGTCCCCGCCGCCCACGCGGTCCATGATCTCCAGGCCGTTAAACTCTTTGGACTGATAAATCTCCCCGTCCGCCCAGCAGATGGCCTTCCAATCGTTGACGGTGGCGGTCTTGACGGTGCGCAGCGTAGTTGCCACGACTTTGAAGTTGGGGTAAGTCTCGGCGGCCTTACCGATCATCTTCTTGTAGCCCTCGAGGTTCAACTCCTTGAGGTTTTCATCGTTGCCCTCGATTTCAAAGCCCAGGCAGGCGGTGAAGTCTTCCTCGTTTCCGATCATCACGTCCACATACTTTGCCACCTCGCGGTTGACCTCGCGCGCCTTCTCCAGCCCGCCGATGGCGCTCCACATGGAGGGGCGGTAGTTGAGGTCGTAGGAGATGACGGTGCCGTACTTTTTGGCGATCTTGCAAGCCTCGATCACGGTCTCGCAGCTCTGCTCGGAGAGGGCCGCGTAGATGCCGCCGGTGTGCAGCCAGCGCACACCCAGCTTGCCGAAGATGTACTCGAAGTCAAAATCCTCGGGCGTGGCCTGGGAGATGGCGGTGTTGGCCCGGTCGGAGCAGCCCACGGCGCCCCGGATGCCGAAGCCTCGCTCGGTGAAGTTGATGCCGTTGCGGCAGATGCGGCCGATACCGTCTGTCTTCTTCCAGTAGATCAGGTCGGTGCTGACGCCGCCCTGTTCGATGAAGTCCTTCATCAGCCTGCCGACTTCGTTGTCGGCAAAGGCGGTGATGACGGCGGTGTCCATGCCAAAGCACTTATGAAGGCCGCGGATGACGTTGTACTCGCCGCCGCCCTCCCAGGCGCGGAAGCTGCGGGCCGTGCGGATCCGCCCCTCGCCGGGGTCCAGACGCAGCATGATTTCCCCCAGGCTCACAGCATCAAAACGGCATTCTTCTCTCGGACGTAAATTCAGTTCCATGTTAAGCCCTCGCTTCCTTGACAATTTCTCTGGACTTTTTGCAGAGCTCCGTGATCTCGTCCCACTTTTGGTTGTCGATCAGATCGGCCGTGACCATATAGCTGCCGCCGCAGGCCGCGATGACCGGACTGGACAGGTACTCCTTCAGATTTTTCAGACTGATGCCGCCGGTGGGCATCACGTGGAACATGGGGAAAGGCGCGGAGAGTGCCTTGATCTTGGCAAGGCCCCCCGACTGCTCGGCGGGGAAAAATTTGATCACTTCCAGATTGTATTTGAGAGCCTGGTGATACTCGCTGGCGGTGGTGCAGCCGGGGAAAATGGGGATGCTCTTCTCCTGGGCATACTGGACCAACTCCGGGTCGAAGCCGGGCGTGACAATAAACTCGCCGCCCGCCGCGATGACAGCGTCGATCTGCTCGGTGCGCGTGACCGTTCCCGCGCCCACGATCATGTCGGGATTGGCTTCCTTCATAAGCTTGATGGCGATATCTGCCCCCGCAGCGCGGAAGGTGATCTCCGCCACCGGCACACCGCCCGCGCAGAGGGCCCTGCCGAGATCGGCAGCGTCTCGCTCCGGGTGGTTGAGCTTGATGACCGGCACCACGCCGATCTCAGAAATTTTCTGATTGAAAGCGTTCATTTTCTTCCTCCTTAAACGCCGCTGTAAGCGGAGAAACCGCCGTCGACGGGAATGGTCACACCGGTGATGAAGCCGGCAGCCTCGTTGTTGAGCAGGAACAGCAGCGCGCCGGAGAGCTCCTTGCTCTCGCCGAAGCGCCCCATGGGCGTGGCCGCCAGGATCTTGCCCGTGCGGGCCGTGGGAGTTCCGTCCTCGTTCCAGAGGAGCTTGGCGTTCTGGGCCGTGGAGAAGAAGCCCGGGGCGATCGCGTTGACGCGGATGCCCTGCCTGGAAAAGTGCACCGCCAGCCACTGGGTGAAGTTCGTCACGGCGGCCTTGGCCCCGGAATAGGCCGGGATCTTGGTCAGGGGGGTGAAGGCGTTCATGGAGCTGATGTTCAGGATGCAGCAGCCCTCGCGTCCCAGCATCTGCCGGGCGAAGGCCTGGGTGGGGATCAGGGTGCCGAGGAAGTTGAGGTTGAAAACGCTCTCCACGCCCTCCTCGTCCAGATCGAAGAAGCTCTTGGTGTCGCTGTCGATGTCACCGTCTTCATAGTATTCCTTGTCGGTGGTGGCCTTGGGATTGTTGCCGCCGGCGCCATTGATGAGGATATCGCAGGGGCCGAGATCTGCCAGCACCTGCTCCGCCACGGCATAGGTCTGCGCCTTGTCCAGTACGTTGCAGCCATAAGCGATGGCAACGCCGCCCGCGGCGTTGATCTCGTCGGCGTATTTCTGCGCCTTCTCCTGGGTGCGGTTCAGAAGGGCCACCTTGGCGCCCGCGCGGGCCAGAACCTTCGCAAATTCAGAGCAGAGCACGCCGCCCGCGCCCGTGACCACGGCCACCTTGCCGCTCAGATCGGTATTCAGTACGTTTTTCTCCATGTCAGTTTTTCTCCTTATCCATCATATCCCAGGCGCCCAGCATGTACATGATGCCGAGGGCGCGGTCATACAGTCCGTAACCGGGGCGCACATTGCCCGGCTTTTCATCCCAGAGGTGCCGCCCATGATCGGGGCGGATATAGCCCTCCCAACCGGCGTCGTGATAGGCACGCAAAATATCGAGGATGCCGGTCTCGCCGTCGCAGTCCCGATGGCTGGCCTCGGAGAAGTCGCCGTTCGGAAAGTGCTTGACGTTGCGGATATGCGCAAAGGCGATACGGTCGGCGTGTTTGCGGACGATCGCGGCCACGTCATTGGAAGAGTTGGCGTTGAGGCTGCCGGAGCAGAGCGTCAGGCAGTTGTACGGGTCGTCCACCATTTGCAGGAAGCGGTCTATACTTTCTGCGTCGATGAGCAGACGGGGCAGGCCGAAGATGTCCCAGGGGGGATCGTCCATGTGAACAGCCATTTTGATGCCGGTCTCATGGCACACGGGCATCAGTCTTTCGAGGAAGTACTTGAAATTGGCCCAAAGCTTTTCCTTGGTTACATCCTTGTACTTCTCAAACAGCTCGTCAAGCTTCGCCATGCGCTCCGGCTCCCAGCCGGGGAAGGTCATGTGATACTTCTCGGTGAAGCTCATCACATAATCGGCCATCTGCTTCGGGTCGTCCTGGATCATGTCCTTCTGGTAGTAGAGCGCCGTGGAGCCGTCGCCTACCGGATGGAACAGGTCCGATCGCGTCCAGTCGAAGATGGGCATGAAATTGTAGCAGATGACCTTCACGCCGAAGGGGGCGAGGTTGCGGATGGTCTGGATGTAGTTGTCGATGTAAGCGTCTCTTGAAGGCAGGCCGATTTTGATGTCGTCATGCACGTTCACGCTTTCGACTACGTCGCCGTTGAAGCCCGCGGCGGTGATCTGATCTATCACCTTTTTGATCTCTTCGGGCTGCCAGATCTCGCCGGGCATCTTATCGTGCAGCGCCCAGACGATGGTGCTCACCCCCGGTATCTGCCGGATATCCGACAGCTTGATTTTGTCATTCCCTTCGCCGTACCAGCGAAAGCCCATTTGCATCGGCATGGAATATCCTCCTTATTTCTGAAGACCGACATATTCTATATCACATTATAATTCGCAAAAAAGTCTCGTTTCCTTGTATGCTCTGAACGCCATACAAACCGCGGCCACAACGGAGAGTGCATCGGCGGCTGTGTGCGCGGCGGCGATCCCCGTCAGCCCCATCCATGCGTGGAGCAGATAAAGCAGCGGGATCAGCAAAAGCCCCTGCCGCAACACGGAAGCCAGCGTGGCCTGGAAGGCGTGACCCGTTGCCTGCAGGAAGTTGCTGCTGAGATAGTAGAATCCGAGGAGCGGACTGACCGCAATGAGCCAGATCATGAGGCTGCCGCCGAGTGCAAGGTTTGTCGGATCCTGTAAAAAAAGCTTTAGCAGCGCTCCGCGTCCGAAGAAGCAACCGACCGCAGAGAGCAGGCCGAAAGAAAAGCTCAGCAGCGCGGTCTTTCCCAGCGTTTCACGCAGCCGGTCACGGGCCTTCGCCCCGTAAGCGTAGGACAGCAGGGGCGACACACCCATACAGATCCCCATCTGCACCATGGTGATCACCATCACCGAACGCCCCGCGGCGGCCATAGCCGCGATCGCGCCGGAGCCGTAGCTATGCAGAAGCCGATTGGAAAAGGTGGAGGCCAAACCCGAGAGGATGCTGCTCGCACCGTTGGGAAGGCCTGTTGCCAGGACAGACGGGAGCCGGGGCAGCATGCCGCGCGCACAGGCTGGAGAGAGCCGAATGACCGCACATTTTCCGCGGATCGATCGGACGAGCAGCAGGGAAGCCGCCAAATTGCCGATCACCGTTGCCAGTGCCGCGCCGCTGACGCCCATATGAAGGACCAGGATGAACAAGGGATCCAATACCAGATTCGTCACCGTCCCGGCCATGTGGCTCATCATGCCGGGGATAATGACACCCTCGGCACGGACGGTGGACGCTGTTGAGACAGAAAACAGCATCAGCGGCGATCCGATCGCGAGGATACGCAGATAGCGGACGGAATAAGTCAGCAGATCTTCCGTCGCGCCGAGGATATGCAGGGCAGGGGTGGAGAAAAGCAAAAGAAGAGCGGCAAAAACGAGTCCGAAGCCAATTGCCGTCCAGACGCATAGGCTGGCCAACGACGAGGCCTTTTCCCGCTCCCCTGCGCCGAGGGCGCGCGCGATCAGCGTGCAGCCGCCCGCGCCGATGGTCGTCGCCACTGCATTGGCCACGCTGAAAACCGGACCGACCACCGCCACGGCTGCGACCTGAGTGTCGTCACCCAGCATGGCAATGAAAAACATGTCTGCCAGGTTGTAAACGACCATGACCAGAATGGTCAGAACAGAGGGAATCACCAGGCTCCAGATCGCCGTCCAGACCGGCTTGTCCCGATATAAAGTCTCGTTCTCCACCTCCTCACCCCCTTTTTTGCAAAAAGCGCCGATTTACTTCGTATAAGCTCCGAGGAAGGCAAGGCTCTCCTTGGGCGTGCGCATCTGTGTGGCGCGGTCGACGGCGATGAGGCCGAAGGTCATGGAAAAGCCCTTCTGCCACTCGAAATTGTCCATCAGGCTCCAGTACATATAGCCCTTGACGGGGATGCCATCCTTGACGCAGCTCTCCACACCGGCAAGCGCGCGGCGGATAAACTCCACCCGGCGGCTGTCGTCTGAGACGGCCACGCCGTTTTCGGTCACGATCAAATCGCCCTTGAAGTCCTCATGCACCCGACGGATCACATGCTCCAGAGCCTCGGGGTAGAACTCGTAGTCCATCTGGGTCAGCTCCGCGCCTTCGGGGCAGGGCAGCTGCCCGGCGGTTCCGTACTGGGTGCGGGTATAGTTCTGCACGCCGAGGAAGTCGTCGTCCGCAACAAACGGCAGATAGTGCTTGAACTCCTCGTCCCAAGCGGCCTCGGCAAAGC
>JAEETX010000060.1 GCA_016286665.1 Oscillospiraceae bacterium | reverse complement strand
CTTGTGCGGGCCCCCGTCAATTCCTTTGAGTTTCAACCTTGCGGCCGTACTCCCCAGGTGGAATACTTATTGTGTTAACTCCGGCACGGAGGGGGTCAGTCCCCCCACACCTAGTATTCATCGTTTACGGCGTGGACTACCAGGGTATCTAATCCTGTTTGCTCCCCACGCTTTCGCGCCTCAGCGTCAGTTGTCGTCCAGCAGGCCGCCTTCGCCACTGGTGTTCCTCCTAATATCTACGCATTTCACCGCTACACTAGGAATTCCGCCTGCCTCTCCGATACTCAAGGGCGACAGTTTCAAAAGCAGTTTCCGGGTTAAGCCCGGAGATTTCACTTCTGACTTGCCGCTCCGCCTACACGCCCTTTACACCCAGTAATTCCGGACAACGCTTGCCACCTACGTATTACCGCGGCTGCTGGCACGTAGTTAGCCGTGGCTTTTTCTCCAGGTACCGTCACGTCCTTCGTCCCTGGTAAAAGAAGTTTACAACCCGAAAGCCTTCTTCCTTCACGCGGCGTTGCTGGGTCAGGGTTTCCCCCATTGCCCAATATTCCCCACTGCTGCCTCCCGTAGGAGTCTGGGCCGTATCTCAGTCCCAATGTGGCCGTTCAACCTCTCAGTCCGGCTACTGATCGTCGACTTGGTGGGCCGTTACCCCGCCAACTATCTAATCAGACGCGAGCCCATCTTTCAGCGATAAATCTTTAACATCAGGACCATGCGACCCCGATGCTTCATGCGGTATTAGCGGTCGTTTCCAACCGTTGTCCCCCTCTGAAAGGCAGGTTGCTCACGCGTTACTCACCCGTTCGCCACTAACTAGGGGAGCAAGCTCCCTTCGTCCGTTCGACTTGCATGTGTTAGGCACGCCGCCAGCGTTCGTCCTGAGCCAGGATCAAACTCTCTATAAAATGGTATCTACATGAGCGATTCATAATCGCCCAGGCAAATCATTTTTTGAATTTGTCTTGACTACTCAAGAAATTACGTTGACTTTTTGCAACGTTCGTGGGCGATTATAAATCGCTCACTTTTGTTTGACATGGTGTTTGTTCATGTTTCTCGTTGTTTAATTTTCAAGGTACAACCGCGCTGCGTTCCGGTGTTTCGCATCCCCTTCTCGCGAGCGCTTCAATATAATAGCACGGGGCAGCAGAAAAGTCAAGGGTTTTTTTGGGTTTTTTCAGAGTTTTTTTGCTTTTCAATATGTAGTGCTTCCTCGGTCCGAAAAAGGCTAAATACGGAGCTGTGGATGCTCTGTATTGTGAAATATGACTGAAAAGCGCAGGTGGAAGGCATACGTTCTTCCCCTGCGCTTTTCTCGGCTCTTCTGTATCGGGCGGACAAGCAGTGCTTGTCCCTGCGACGATCTTTCGGTTTTTGTTTAGATGTTACAGGCCGCGATGGACGGACTGCCGCACCAGGGCGCGATGGAGCTTGGCCTCCGCCAGCTTGAGATCCCGCTCGGAGACGTTGTTGCCGGACATGATCCTGCGGGCCTTCTCCTCGGCGGCTTTGGCCCGGTCCACGTCGATCTGGTCGGCCCATTCGAAGGTAGTAGCCACCAGGCGGACGGCGCCGCTGTGGACAGCCACCATGCCGCCGATACAGGCCGCACGGCGCTCCTTGCCTCCGTCCTCGGTGATGACGGCCTCTCCCATGCCCAGAGGCGCCACATAGTCGATGTGGCGGGGCAGGATGCCGATGATGCCGTCCTGGGTGCGGACAGAGAGCTTCTCCGCCTCGCCCTCAAAAGCCAGGCCGTCGGGGGTGACGACTTGCAGATGGAAGGTCATTTCCCTTCACGCCCCTTCTTGTACTTCTCCACGACCTCGTCGATCGTACCGGCGAAGAGGAAATAGGACTCGGGGATCTCGTCATGCTTGCCCTCAATGATCTCCTTGAAGCCGCGGACAGTCTCCTTCAGCGGGACGTACTTGCCGTCGTAGCCGGTGAACTGCTCAGCCACATGGAAGGGCTGAGACAGGAAACGCTGCACCTTACGGGCGCGGTTCACCGTCAGCGTGTCTTCCTCGGAGAGCTCGTCCATGCCCATGATGGCAATGATGTCCTGCAGCTCCTTATAGCGCTGGAGGATCCGCTGCACGCCGCGGGCGACCTCGTAGTGCTCCCGGCCCACGACCTCGGGTGTCAAGATACGGGAGGTGGAATCCAGGGGATCCACGGCGGGATAGATGCCCAGGGAGGCGATGCCGCGGTCCAGGACCGTGGTGGCGTCCAGGTGGGCAAAGGTGGTGGCAGGCGCCGGGTCGGTCAGATCGTCGGCAGGCACGTAAACGGCCTGGACGGAGGTGATGGAGCCCTTCTTGGTGGAGGTGATGCGCTCCTGCAGGGCGCCCATTTCGGTGGCCAGGGTGGGCTGGTAGCCCACGGCGGAGGGCATACGGCCCAGCAGAGCCGAGACCTCAGAGCCGGCCTGGGTGAAACGGAAGATATTGTCAATAAACAGCAGCACGTCCTGGTTCTTGACGTCGCGGAAATACTCGGCCATGGTCAAGCCGGCCAGGCCCACACGCATACGGGCTCCGGGGGGCTCGTTCATCTGACCGTAGACCAAGGCGGTCTTGGACAGGACGCCGGATTCCTTCATTTCGTAGTAGAGGTCGTTGCCCTCACGGGTACGCTCACCCACGCCGGTGAAGACGGAGTAACCGTTGTGCTCGGTGGCGATGTTGTAGATCAGCTCCTGGATCAGAACGGTCTTGCCCACGCCTGCGCCGCCGAAGAGGCCGATCTTGCCGCCCTTGGCATAGGGGCAGATCAGATCCACGACCTTGATGCCGGTCTCCAGGATCTCAGTGGTGCTCTCCTGCTCGTCGTAGCTGGGCGCGGCGCGATGGATGGGCCAGCGCTCCACTGTGACCGGGGCGGGCATATTGTCGATGGGGCGGCCCAGCAGATTGAACATCCGGCCCAGGCACTCCTCGCCCACCGGGACGGAAATTGGCTTTCCGGTGTCGATCGCTTCGATCCCACGCTGGAAGCCGTCAGTAGAGGACATGGCTACGCAGCGGACCACATCGTCGCCGATGTGCTGGGCGACCTCGGCGGTCAGTTTCGTCTCGCCGTTATAGACCTCGATGGCGTTCAGCAGAGCAGGCAGATTGCCGTTTTCAAAACGGACGTCCATGACAGGGCCCATGATCTGGACCACGGTTCCTATGTTTTTGTTTGCCATTTTCGTTACTCCTTGTTCAGAGTTCAGAGTTCAGGGTTCAGCGGAATCCCAGCGTGGGGGCGGACGGCAGAGTGCCGCCCCTACTGCTCCGCGCCGGCCACGATCTCGGTGATCTCCTGGGTGATGGCACCCTGGCGCGCCCGGTTGTAACGCAGGCTCAGATCCGAGATCATTTCCTCCGCGTTTTTGGTGGCGGCGTCCATGGCGGTGCGGCGTGCCCCCTGCTCGGAGGTGACGGATTCACAGAGCGCGCCGTAGATCAAGCCGCCCAGATACTCGGGGATGATGGCGTCGAACACCGAAATGCTGTCGGGCTCATAGAGCGTGAGGCAGCCGGAATTCGTATCGCCGGGGCGGGGATGGTAGGCCAGAGGAAGCAGATCCAGCACAGCCGGAGACTGGGAGAGCATAGAGACAAAGTTCGTGTAAACCACGCAGACCGCGTCGAACTCGCCGTCCAGGAATCCCTGGCTCAGCATCTTCGCCATGCTGAAGCAGTCGCCCACATGGACGTCAGAGGCCACGGCGTAAACGTCGGTCAGGATCTCCAGCTTCCTGGCGCGGAAGAATTCCAGGCACTTTTTGCCGATGGGCACCACGCAGACGTTGTTGCCCTCCATGCGGCTGTAGGCCAGCTTGAACACGTTGCTGTTATACCCGCCCGCCAGGCCGCGGTCGCCGCCGATGACCACGTAGCAGGTTTTTTTGACCTCGCGCTTGTTCAGAAAGGGGGAGGAAAAATCCTCAGTGTTGTTGGCGATGGTGTTGAGGGTATCGTAGAGGATCTCAAAATAGGGGCGGGAGCTGGCCACCCGTTCCTGGGCGCGGCGCAGCTTGGAGGCAGCGACCATTTCCATGGCCTTGGTAATCTGTTTGGTGCTTTCCATGCTCTTGATCCGGAGCTTAATGTCCTTCATGGAAACGCCAGCCATGTGTCATGCCTCCTTCCTCAATGGGATTTTTTGAATTCTCCGATATAGGCGGTCAGTGCCTGCTTCAGCTCCTCCTCGCTCTCCTCGGAGAGGACCTTCGTCTCCACGATGGAACGGAGCAGCTTATGGGCGTGGGTGTCCAGGTAACGGAACAGGCCCTGCTCAAACTCATGGACCTGCGCGACTTCAATGTCCTTCAGATAGCCATTGACAACGGCGTAGATGATGCAGACCTGCAGCTCCACAGGGACGGGGGCGTTGTTGGACTGCTTGAGCACCTCCACAATGCGGGCGCCCTGGGCCAGGCGGTCTTTGGTATCCTGGTCCAGATCGGAGCCGAACTGAGCAAAGCTCTGCAGCTCACGGTACTGGGAATAGAGGAGCTTCAAGGAACCGGCGACTTTTTTCAGCGCCTTGATCTGGGCGGCGCCGCCTACACGGGACACGGAAATGCCCGGGTTGATGGCGGGCATAACGCCGGCGTGGAAGAGCTCCGTCTCCAGGAAGATCTGACCGTCTGTGATGGAAATGACGTTGGTGGGAATATAGGCAGAAACGTCGCCCGACTGGGTCTCGATGATGGGCAGAGCCGTCAGCGAGCCGCCGCCGAATTCGGGGGCCATTCTGGCCGCACGCTCCAGCAGACGGGAGTGCAGATAGAAGACGTCGCCGGGGTAGGCTTCACGTCCGGGCGGACGGCGGATCAGCAGAGAAATGGCACGGTAGGCCACGGCGTGCTTGGACAGGTCGTCGTAAACCACCAGGACGTCCTTGCCCTGGGCCATGAAATACTCGCCCATGGTGCAGCCGGAATAGGGGGCGATATACTGCATGGGCGCCAGCTCCGATGCGGTGGCGGAGACCACGATGGTGTAGTCCATGGCCCCGCCCATGGTCAGAGTGTTGACGATCTGGGCCACGGTGGAGCGCTTCTGGCCGATGGCCACGTAGATGCAGATGACGTCCTTCCCCTTCTGGTTCAGGATCGTATCCGTGGCAATGGTGGTCTTGCCGGTCTGACGGTCGCCGATGATCAGCTCACGCTGGCCCCGTCCGATGGGGATCATGGCGTCGATGGCCTTGATCCCGGTCTGCAGCGGGACGGAAACGGATTTACGCTCAATGACGCCGGGGGCGGGCATCTCAATGGGCCGGTACTGCTCAATGGACAGTCTGCCCTTGCCGTCGATGGGCTCGCCCAGGGCGTTGACCACACGGCCGATCAGCTCCTCGCCCACCGGGACGGACACGACCTTGCCGGTGCGCTTGACGGTGTCGCCCTCGCGGATGCCTTCATCAGAGCCGAGAATGACCAGTGAAACGGAGTGCTCCTCCAGATTCTGGGCCATGCCGTAGGTTCCGTTGGGAAACTCGACCAGCTCATTGACCATGCACTTCTCCAGGCCCGCGGCACGGGCAATGCCGTCGCCCAGGGAGAGGATGGTCCCGGTTTCGCTCTGCTCGATTTTGGTTTCGTAATTCTTGATCTGATAACGAATGATCTTCGTGATCTCGTCTGGTCTGAATTCCATGGTTTACCTCTTTCTTAGATGAATTCGTACGCAGCGGCCGGGGATGCGGCCGCCCTACGGAGGTCAGAGGACGGTTTCAGAAAGTGTTTTTTCGATCCCGGCCAGGCGGCTGCGGACGGTCCCGTCCAGCGCCTTCCCGTCGTATTCCAGGCGAATGCCGCCCAGAACACCGGGATCGATCCGATATTGGAGATCGACCTGCTTGCCGGTCAGCGCTTGCAGCCGGACGCGCAGCTTCTCCCGCAGCTCGTCCCGCAGGGGGACGGCTGTGATCGCCACCGCGTCCAGGATGCCGCGGTCGGCGTTCCGGCGGCGGCGATATTGGACGGTGCAATCCTTCAGCTCCCGGATGTGCCCCCGCTCGCAGAGCAGCTTCAAAAAGCTCAGCAGATAGGGATGCACCCGGCCGGAAAAAGCCTCGTCCAGCGCGCTGAGCCGCTCGGACTTCGGCAAATTCGGCGCACTCAACAGGCGGACGTAATCGGGATTGCTTTCCAAAAGCTCTTTGATCTCCCGAAGCTGCCCGAAAAGCTGCTCATCCAGGCCCTCGTCCCGCGCCAGCTCATAGAGCGCGTCAGCGTAGTTTTTGGCGATCTGGGTCATACCTGATCTCCCATCTCGCGCAGGAAGCCCTCAACCAGGCGTTCCTGATCCGCGCTGTCCAGCTCCCGCTCAACGACCTTTCCGGCGATGTCCAGCGCGATCTTGGAGATGTCACCCTTGACCTCATTGAGCACCTTTTTCTTTTCCAGCGCGATATCCATCCCCGCCTTCTGGCGCATGGCGTCGGCATCCTGGCGGGCCTGGCGGATGATCTCGTCGCTGCGGCGGTTGGCCTCCTGGGTCGCCTCGGCCACAATCTGGGCAGAGGTCTCCTTGGCCTCGGAGAGCTTCCGGGTATAGTCGTCACGCATGGTCTCGGCATCCTTCCGGGCCGCGTTGGCGCTGGCGTAGAGCTCGTCAATCTCCTTCTGCCTGTCGTCAATCATCTTGTTGACCGGCTTGAAGAGGAACTTTTTCAAAATGAGAAATGTGAGCACCATGTTCAGCAGTGTGAACAGGGCAGTCCAGGGATTAAAGCCAATGAAGTTCTCAAACCCTGACATTGGAGAATCCCTCCCTTTCTTTGGTCTTGAACTTCAACGGTCTCAGAACACGAAGAGCAGAAGAAGCGCGATAACCAAGGAGTAGATACCGGTGGTCTCCGCGACGGCGCAGCCGACGAGCATATTGGTACGCAGGTTGCTGGTGGATTCCGGCTGACGGGCCATGCCCTCCAGTGCCTTGCCAACAGCATTGCCTTCGCCGATGGCGGGGCCGATGGCACCGATGCCCATGCAGAGGCCGGCGCCCAGGGCGCAGGCAGCCCTGACGATCGCTTCAGTAAGTTCCATAACAAGATCCTCCTAAATGTTGTATGTGAGTAGGTTTCATCCTAATGGATTTCGCTGTTATTTTCCTGCGGCGCAGGACAGTTGCCGGAAATATAGATCATGGTGAGCAGGCTGAACACAAAGGCCTGGATCACGCCGGAGAAGACGTCGAAGTAGAGGGAAAGCACCGCAGGCAGGCCCAGGGTCAGGACCGGAACGTCCAGCGGGCCCTCGGAGACGAAGCAGATCACCGCAAAGCCCACCGAGGCCAGCACGATGCCCAGCACGGTATTGCCCTTGTTCTTGCGGCCGATCAGCAGGACGATGCCGACCAGCAGCAGCGCCAGCGCTGCAAACCAGACCAGGCCGCAGACGAGGCCGTTCATTTGCGGGTAGGCTCTGCCGGTGAGGCTCCAAAGCCAATCCAGCAGCCGCAGGCTCGCCAGCGCCGTGCAGACGATGCCCACCACCAGGG
This sequence comes from Oscillospiraceae bacterium, assembly GCA_016286665.1. GTDB lineage: Bacteria > Bacillota > Clostridia > Oscillospirales > Oscillospiraceae > UBA1774. The sequence continues at coordinate 10,598 of JAEETX010000060.1, read as the reverse complement.
GCAGCTTCTTCCGCTTGCCGCCGTCCTTGGGCCGGGACAGAAAGAGCAGGCCGACGCCCACCGCCAGCAGCACCAGCGGAACCGCCACAGAGCTGGAGGCGATCAGCCGCAGGATCCCGGCGGAGGCCCCGGACAGGGCCCAATAGATCAAAGCCGTGATGACGCTGCCGCCGGCGATGTTGCCGAAGTGACGGAAGGCCAGGGATACGGGCTGGGCGATCTCGGAGACGATATTCATGGGGGTCATAACGGCGATGGGCTCGGTGAAGCCCTTGAGCCAGCCCAGGAAGCCGTTGTTCTTGATGGATTCATACCAGCAGATAAAGCTGACCAGCACAGCCCAGGTCATGGTGGTGCTGATGTCCGCGGTGGAGGAGCGGAGGATGCCGGTCATGCCGAGGAGCGTCCCCAGCAGAGAGGAGAAAAACACCGTTGCGATAAAGGGCGTCCAGTAGGCGTTATGATCGCCCATGGCTTCCTTGACCATGCCGGTGATGACCGTGACGGCTTTCTCCGTCAGCACCTGACGCTTGCCGGGCCGCTTGGTGAGGTTCCGGCCCAGCAGCACGCCGGTCACGCAGAGGATGACCGTCACCAGGAAGGAGGTCACAAGGGTCTGGGTGATGGGGATCCCGCCGAAGATCGGAATGGTAAAGTATATTTTTGGCCCGTTGATCGTCATAGAATCAGCCGTCCTTTCTTCTGAAGAATTCGCCCACGAAAATCAGCACCCGGAACAGGAGCAGGGGGATCACCATGGCGACCACGTTGCAGAGCCCGCTTTTGGCCCCCACCACCAGGATCGCGATCATCAGCAAAAACCGCCCTGCCATGGAGAGGCTGACAATGCGCCTGCCCCGGGCAGGGTCGCCGGCCTCGGCCCTGGCTGCCGCGGCGTAGACCCCCACGGCCATCAGGAAGTAGTTCAGAACCGCCGTGACCGCGCCGATCGCGCCGCCCAGCAGGACCTTGGAGTCCAGCTTGCCCAGCAGGGCAAAGGCTCCGTAGAGCAGCCCCAGGCAGATCAACTCCCCCAGGGCAAAGATCAGCAGCTCCCGGAGGGTTTGTTGTTTGTCGTTCATATCATTCATCGGTATCAGTCATGACGATTGAAGCCCTTGGGGGGCTTTTCTTCGTCCTGTTTCAGCATCAGGTTCAGCGTTTTGAAGCTGTTGTAGAGCCCTCCGGCAGCGCCCAGCACGCCCAGGAGGATCCCCACGGCGACCGTCCAGCCGCCCCAGCCTCTGCTGTTGTGCAGCCACACGCCCAGGAGGATAAAGCCCGCCAGCGGGACTGCCACAGACAGGCCCAGTTGGGTCAGCCAGACGAGGTAGCGCAGAGCCTTTACATATCCGCCCATGGCAGCCTCCCATCCAACGATCCAACTTCTCCCCATCGTAACCTATCTTGGGTATTATACCGTTTTCAGACACAAAATGCAAGGGGGAAATACGGAAATGAACTGTTTTTTTCAAATCCCTCTGTCCGCCTTTCCGGCGGTCAAAGAGTTAGCGGCAGCGTATTCCCACCGCAGGGTGAGAATGCGCTGCCGCGCTGATTTTCTGTTTCAGAGAAAGGGACGCTCCCTCACGAGCGATCCCGGCCGGACGAGAGGCCCTGTTCCCTGTCTGTCCGGTTGACGGCCGGCGTCTCCACCCGCTTCGCCAGATAGAAGCAGTATGCCGCCGCAACGACGACGACCAGGGCGTGCAGGATCAAATCCAAGGTCTGAGAGCCTTCATCCGCCGCGAACACGGAGGTCACGTCAACCAGGCTGTGGGCCAGGATGCAGGGCAGCAGACTCCCGCCCTTGTAAAACGCGAAGGTGAAGATAAACCCGACGGCAGCCGCAAAGACCACCTGGTAAAGGGTCTCGGTCAGATCCTGTCCGGTAAACAGGTTCACAATATGGCCGAGCCCGAAGGCGACGGAAGCGACAATGATCGCCGCTTTGACGTTTCCGTCCTTCAGCATGGCCTTGAAGAGGAAGCCCCGGAAGATCATCTCCTCCGCAAATCCCACCAAGGCCATGGATACGGCTGCGTAGATCACGCCGGGCACGGGGCAGTCCTGCCGGAAGCCGCTCAGCAGATTCAGACAGGAGATGAACCACAGGGGAAGGAACCACAGCATGGCCTTGCTGTTCTTCGCCCAGCCGGTCAGACCGTACTTCTCCGCGAGGCCGTTTTTGAGGACAAACAGGAGCATCGCCCCGGAGATCACGATCAAGCCCAGCATAGGCCACAGGGATTCCAGCCCGAAATTGTTTTTCAAGGTCCCCATGCCCACGATATAGATCACGATCCACAGGATCGCAAAGCTGATCTCGTTTTTTTCGTACAGTTTTTTCATGCTTGCTCTCCTCCCTGTGTGGCTGCCAGAACGGCGCCGTTCCAGGCCCGTTCCAGGTGCTTCGCCACTGTTTTTTCGTTATATTCCAGACCGTTGTTGGCAATGATGCTGGCATAGCCGTGGGCAAACATCGCCACAGTCAGAAATATCTCCTTGGTTTTTTCCATGCTCAATCCGGTCCCCTCCTGCATGGCGGCGAGCACCGGGATCAGTTCTTCGGAATCGACCATTTCCAGCAGGCTGTTCTCCTCCGCGTAGCCGGATTGGAACAGGAAGCGAAACAGCTGCGGTTCCGCAACGGCGAAGCGGATGTAGTTCAGGCCGATGCCGAGGATCGGATCCTGCTCCGGCGGGATCGTCATCATGTACGCCGAATGCAGCTGATCGACCTTTGCGTAAACGGCCCGTTTCATGGCGTCAATGGTGGAAAAATGATACATGACCGGCTGCGTGGAGCAGTGCAGCTGTGCAGAGACCGTCCTGGCGTTGATGCTCTCGTATCCGCTTTGCTTTGCGACCTCAATGGCCGCTTGAATGATCCTGTCCTTGGTGATCCTTGTTTTCGGCGGCATACCCATTCCCCTTAGTATAATTGTTGTTATGTAACGATAATTATATTACACGTTTTTGCCGGATTTGTCAAGCCCTTTTTCCGGCTGAAAAAAGAGGGAGGCCGCTTCCTTGCGAAGCGCCTCCCTTCGGCTGCAGCCGTTATCCTGTGGGTTATCTGGACGCGTAGTCCTCCGCGATCTCCTCCGACCACTTGGCGGACATCGGCACATTGGCCCGGAGACTGCCCAGCGCCTTGCCGACGCACTCGTAGACGACCCGCGTCCCCTTCTTGTCCGCATGGTAGTTGACGGCCCGATCCTCGGCGATGCCGAAGCGGCTGGCGGTCTCCACCGCGTCGATGTTCGCGCCGATGAAGAGGAATTCCCAGCCCTTTTCCTCCTGCATCCGCTTGATCGTTTTGCGTACCTGCCCCGCGCTGAATTTGCGGCTGGCGTTCTCCATGCCGTCGGTGGTGATGACGAAAACGGTGTGGGCGGGGACGTCCTCAGCCCGGGCGTACTTGTGGATGTTGGCGATGTGGTGGATGGCCTCGCCGATGGCGTCGATCAGCGCCGTGCAGCCGCCCACGGTGTAATCGTCCTCCGTCATGGGGCGGATCTCCTCCAGGCGGACGCGGTCATGGATGACCTTGGATTCGTTGGCAAACAGCACCGTGGAGACCCAGCACTGCCCGTCCTGCTTTTTCTGCTTTTCGATCATGGCGTTGAAGCCGCCGACGGTGTCGCTCTCCAGCCCCGCCATGGAGCCGCTGCGATCCAGGATGAAGACCAGCTCTGTGATGTTGTTCATTTCGTTTTTCATTGTGATTCCCTCCATGTGTTTTTGTTCGGTTCGTTGTTCTCTTGCTTACGATCCCATTAAAACACACGGCGCGCCTTAATTGGTCGCCTGGGAAGCGACATTTCACAGCTTTTTTAATTCTCCACAAACAACTCCCTGCACAGCAGCTCCGTCTCCCGGGTGACCCCCGCGAAATCCACCGCGGGCCGGTAGAGCTCCTCCATCAGATCATGGTGCGCCTTGGCCTGCCGCAGCCAGCCCACCGCCTCTCCCAGAAGCCGGCGCTCCATGGCGGTCATCTCCCGCATTCCGGCGGCCACGGCGTCGGAAAGGCCGTCCTCCAGAGCCGCGTCCAGATCCAGGCGCAGCATGGCCTGCCTCGGGCCGGGAAAGGCCGGATGCACCCGGACCCAGCCCTGTCCTCTGGCCGGAAGGAGCACGGCTGCCGGACTGTCCGGATCCAGCGGATCCATGCCCAGAATCACGTCCTCCCCTGCCTCCCGCCAGCGGTCGGCCAGCGTCCGGATCAGAACGCCGCCCACGCCGTGGCCGTCCTGGATGGCCCAAACGCGTCCCTCCCCCAGGGGCAGAGACAGCAGGCCGTCCGGCGTCACGCCGCTGAGATAGACGCGCCGCTCGTGTCCTGGATGCCCGCGCTCGGGCAGTCTGCCCTCCTGGAGCTGCGTCAGCGCCTCTGCCGTCACAGCCCGGATCCGTTCGCGGCCAAGCAGCTCCCGGCGCGCCCTGGAAAGGGCCGCAGCCGCCCGAAGGCACCCGTAGGCCGGGGCGTAGCAGGCGGCATTGGCGGCCTTGGCCGCGCGAATGGCCGGGATCAGCGGCCGAAGCTCGGCCTCCCGGTAGTATTTGCCCAGATTGATGTAGTTTGCTCCGCAGCCGCAGAGGGCCGGCTCTACCACATGGGGCGCGGTCCCGTCCACGAAGGCCAGGCCCACGTCCGGGATCACCAGACCGTCCAGGGAGGCGGGATCCGACGAGCAGAGGATCCGCTCCGCAGCCATGCCGTATTCCTCCGCTCTGGCCGCAAGGGTCTTCATCAGCGTGGATTTTCCGCAGCCGGATCCGCCCTTGACGATGAAAAGCTGCTGGATCCTGGGATCCCGCTGCAGGGTACCGTATTCCGAACGGAAGCCCTCGGGCGTATTCGCACCGAGAAAACAGGTATCTGTCATGCCGATCACACTCCTTCCCTTCATTATATACGAAATAGCTTTGTTCCGTTCAAAAGTCCTTGCTATTTTATGAATCCTATGCTATAATATCTGAAATATTCGATGAACCAATCCACGGAGGTGTTTTTTATGGATGCAAAAAAGGTCATGCTCTCCGGTATCAAGCCCAGCGGCGATCTGACCCTGGGCAGCTATCTCGGTGCGATCCGGAATTGGAAGGAACGGGCGTCAGAGTTTGATTGCTACTACTTTATGGCGGATCTGCACGCCATCACCGTGCGCCAGAACCCCGCCGATCTGCGCCGCCGGACCATGGAGCAGCTTGCACAGTATATTGCCTGCGGCCTGGACCCGAAGCAGAATACGCTCTTTATCCAGAGCCACGTTCATCAGCACGCTGAGCTGGGCTGGATCCTCAACTGCTACGCCATGTTCGGCGAGCTCTCCCGGATGACCCAGTTCAAGGACAAGAGCGCCAAGAACGCCGACAATATCAACGGCGGCCTGTTCACCTACCCCGCCCTGATGGCTGCGGATATCCTGCTCTATCAGCCGGACTTCGTCCCCGTGGGGGAGGATCAGAAGCAGCACGTAGAGCTGACCCGGGACATCGCCGTGCGCTTCAACCACGTCTACGGCGACACCTTCAAGATCCCGGAGCCCTATATCCCCAAGGTCGGGGCCCGGATCATGAGCCTGGCCAACCCCGAGGCCAAGATGTCCAAATCCGAAAATGAGGATCCCGGCCGCATCACGCTGATGGATCCCCCCGACGTGATCATGCGGCAGTTCAAGCGGGCCATCACCGACTGCGACGCCTGCGTCCGCTATGACCCGGAGAACAAAAAGGGCATCGCCAACCTCATGACCATCTACGCCGCCTGCACCGGCAAGACCTTCCCGGAGATCGAGAAGGAATTCGACGGCAAGGGCTACGGCGACTTCAAGGCCGCCGTGGGCGAGGCTGTGGTTGCCCTGCTCACCCCCATCCGGGAGGAATCCGCCCGGCTGATGAAGGACAAGGCCTATCTGGAATCCGTCTGCAAGGAAGGCGCGGAAAAGGCCTCCTACATTGCCAATAAGACGCTGCGGAAGGTATACAAGAAGGTTGGATTCGTGGCCAAGGTTACGGAAGCGTAATCAGCGGAAGGGCGATAAAAAATTATGACATTAGATATCAATTTTCTGCTCCGTGTGGGAGCGGCACTCCTGGTAGCGGGCGTGATCTCCTTTCTGACGACGCCGATGGTCAAGTCGCTGGCCACCCATTTCGGCGCCATCGACGTTCCGAAGGATAACCGCCGTATGCACACCGTACCCATTCCCCGCATGGGCGGGCTGGCGATCTTCATCGGTTTCCTGCTCTCTGTTCTGGTTTTCACCAAGGAGATCGACCGCGGGCTCCAGTCCATCCTGCTGGGATCCATGGTGCTCATTATCCTGGGCGTTTTTGACGACAAGTATGCCCTCAGCGCGAAGCTCAAGCTGGTGTTCCAGCTTCTGGCCGCCGCCATCGTGGTGTTCTACGGGGATCTGCGGATCGACCAGCTGGCCAACCCCTTCGGCTCCAGCCTCTACTCCTACCTGGATTTCGGCATCTTCGCCTACCCCATCACCATCATCTGGATCGTGGCCATCACAAATGCCGTCAACTTTATCGACGGTCTGGACGGTCTGGCCTGCGGCGTGAGCTGCATTTCCTCCGTCAATCTGCTGGTCATTGCGCTGCTGGTCTCCGACGCGCAGGTTTCTATCGTCGTTGCCGCTCTGACCGGCGCCTGCCTGGGCTTCGTTCCCTACAACTTCAACCCCGCCAAGATCTTTATGGGCGACACGGGCTCCACCTTCTTGGGCTTTATTCTGGCCACCGTTTCCATCCGGGGCCTGTTCAAGGCCTACACGGTGATCTCCTTCATCGTCCCCTTCCTGCTGCTGGGCCTGCCCATCTTTGACATCTGCTTCGCGGTGATCCGCCGGGTCGCCAGCGGCAAGAGTCCCATGGAGGCCGACCGGGGGCATTTCCACCACCGGCTCATCGACATGGGCTTCAGTCAGAAGCAGTCGGTGGCCATTGCCTACATTCTGACCGGCCTTCTCGGTCTGGCCGCCGTGCTGCTGACCGTTTCCGGCGCCATGAAGGCGCTGATCATGCTTGGCTCGATCATCCTGGTCGGCGCGATCGGAATGCGGGTGATCCTGGGCGACAAGCCCCACGCCAAGTTCTGGCACCATGTGAAGCACGGGATCCCGCCCGAGCCGAACCACGAACACGACCATTATGCTTCTCCGGAAGCGCCTGAGAGAAACGAGGAAAAGCCGAATGAATAAGCTCAAGATCCTTTCCGTCTTTGGCACCCGACCCGAGGCCATCAAGATGGCCCCGCTGGTCAAGCATCTTGCCGCTATGCCGGAGTTTGACAGTCTCTGCTGCCTTACAGGACAGCACCGGCAAATGCTGGACTCCGTGATGGACATTTTCGATCTGAAGGCAGACTATGATCTGAATATCATGCAGGCGAGCCAGACGCTGTCTTCCATCACCTGTAAGACCGTACTGGGCATGGATGGCGTCATTGAGGCCGCAAAGCCGGATCTGATCCTGGTGCACGGGGATACCTCCACCACCTTTTCCGGCGCATTGGCCGCGTTCTACCACAAGATCCCGGTGGGTCATGTGGAGGCCGGACTGCGGACCTGGGACAAATACTCTCCATTTCCGGAGGAAATGAACCGGACGCTGGTGGGCCGGATCGCGGAGCTCCACTTCTGCCCCACCGTCAACAACCTCCGCAACCTGGAGCAGGAGGCGGTTCCCGGCTCGAAGTTCATCACCGGCAACACGGTCATCGACGCCATGAAAACCACGGTTCGCCCCGACTTCGTCTTCTCCGTGCCGGAGCTGAACGAGCTGGACTTCCGGAACCGCCGGGTCATTGCCGTTACCTGCCATCGGCGGGAGAACTACGGGGAGCCCATGCGGGAGATCATGGAGGCGATCCGGGAGCTGGCGCTCTCCCACCCGGAGATCGACGTGGTCTACCCGGTCCACCTGAGCCCGACGGTGCGGGAGTGCGCCTTCGGGATCCTGCAAAACGTTCCCCATGTCCACCTGATCGACCCCATCGACGTGGAGAATATGCACAATCTGATGGCCCGCTGCTACCTGGTCATGACCGATTCCGGCGGCCTGCAGGAGGAAGCGCCGGCCATGGGAAAGCCCGTGCTGGTCCTGCGGCGGGAGACCGAGCGGCCTGAGGCTGTGCAGGCCGGGACCGTCAAGCTGGCCGGTGTGCACAAGCAGGAGATTCTGGCTCTGGCTGAGGAGCTTCTGACCGACAAGTCGGCCTACGACGCCATGGCCCACGCAGTAAACCCCTACGGCGACGGCAACGCCTGCCAACGCATCGCCCAGGCGATCCTCTGGCACTTCGGCCGGATCCCGGAAAAGCCCGCGGATTTCGGCGCGTAGGTATGCGTACCTCTTTCACTTTTTTCCCGTTCGTTCCGTTTCTGCTCGTCGGAGACGGAACGAACGATTTTTTACTATCAAGTAACCTTTCGCCCCCGTCGCGCGTTATTAGAGTGAAGGGCCTTTCAATCCTAAACAGGTGGTGAGACATTGACAGAGATTGCATACAAAGATGCGGTGCGCCGCAACGGACAACGGATCTATCTGATCGCCCTGTCCTTTCTGCGAAGCCCGGAGGACGCGGAGGACGTCATGCAGAACGTCTTTTTGAAGCTGTGGCAGCGTCGGATCGGCTTCGCGGACGAGACGCACATGGACAAATGGCTGACCCGCGTCACAGTGAACGAGTGCCGCAGTCTATTCCGCTCGCAGCGCGGCGAGCTGCCGTTGGAGGCGGTGGAGGGCGTCCTGCACGCGCCGAGCCTCGAACCGGAACAGGATCTCGTGCGGGCGGTGATGTCCCTGCCGGAGTCGCTGCGCACCGTCATTCACCTGTTCTACTACGAGGAACTGTCCGTCAAGGAGATCGCCTCTCTGCTTCATTTGAGCCAGGGAGCGGTCAAAACCCGCCTCTCCCGGGGACGGGAGAAGCTGAAAGAAAGCTTACAGGAGGAACAAAGCAATGAATAAAGAACAATATCAATCCGCGTTTTCGTGGGTGGAGCCCTCGGACGCCGCCCTGGAACGGGCAATGGAACAGGCAAAGCCGCACGGAAGGCGTCGCCCGCGCGTGGGAACCGTCGTGCTGGCAGCCGCGTTGTCCGTTTTGCTGTTGAGCGGCGGCGTGTTTGCCGCGAGCCGCTGGCTTACCATTCGAGGCGCAGAGGAGCTGCAAACGGCTCCGAACAAAGCAGTCGACGGCCCCGTGCAGCCCGAGGCACAGGCAACTGTCCGGCAACTGCTGGAGCTGTCCCACCCGGACGCGCAGAGCTACGTGGGCTTCACGCTGCCGGAGGCCTATCACGAAATGGCAGACGAGGCAAATTGTCTGGAGCTGTCTGCGCTGATGGAGTACGATCAGAAGCGCACCGCGCTTCCGGCCGGGACAAATCTGGACGGCGTTTTCTCCCGCTATTACGGCGTCGACGCTGACGAAGCTCTGCTGACCGTGGAGGTGCAGGGCAGCCCCACGCTGAGCCGGGACAGCTACTTCACCCGCGGAAGCTTTACGGTGGAAAAAGAGGCGCTTGAAAACGGCTTTGAGACCGCGTGGATCGTCTATACGGACGCGGAGGGCAGAGTCTCTTGGCATGTTTTCTGCCACAGCGAAGCCAGCGACTGCGTGCTGATTGCCAGCTCCACCAAGTCCTTTGCCGAAGCGGATCAGGCCGTGCGCGATCTGTGCCTCGTGGACACCCGGATCCCGATGGAACGGCATCAAAACGATTGCTACGCGCTGCGGGAGCCGGAGCTGGGAGATGGATGGGAGACGATTTTCACGATCTCCGTTGAAAAAGAGCTGCTGAACGCAAGTCTGGAAGAGTCTGACATGGAGCTTGACTCGCTTTACAGGAACGTCCAGCTTGCGCAGAAGGAGGCCGACGTCTACATTTCCGTGACACTCAATCAAGGAAAGATCATTCCCGTCTTTGATGGGGAAACAGTCATCCGGGAGACGAGCTGCGGCGGCCTTCCTGCCGTGCTGCTCCGGAGCGACGGTCTTCCCTACCTGCGCGTGTACAATACGGAAGAAGGCTATTGGATCGAGCTGCATTCCTTCGTGAACGAGCCGGACGAGGATATCCTCATTCCGCTGTTGGAGGAGGCCGCGTCCAAGCTGGAGGTCGTCCGCATTGGGATTGCTGAGGAAGCGCCGTTCGAGTTCTCGCCCTTCTCTGTCGGATAAATCATTCCAGCATGCAAGACGCCCATCGGGTTCGTCCCGATGGGCGTTGCCTGTTATGTTACAGCCAGAAGTACAGACCCGCGGCAATCAGCAGCTCCGTGGGCGACGCGCCGTCCTGCTTCATGGACAGGAGCAGCACGGCCAAGATCAGCAGATCCTCCGTATCCAGCCCGTGGGGCAGAAGCTGACCCAAAAGCCCCTCCGGACCCAGAAGCCCGCCGAGAATCGGCGGGGGCGGGGGCGGATGGATCCCGGGCGGGGGCTGCGAGGGCGGATGCGGCGGGGGCGGGGGTTGGTGCGGGTGCGGGACCGGCGGGCGGGCCCGGGGGGCCCCCCCCGCGGCCACCCTGCCCCCCCCACGCCGGGGCGGGCGCGGCCGCCCGCGGGG
>JAEETX010000059.1 GCA_016286665.1 Oscillospiraceae bacterium | reverse complement strand
GTCGGTCCAGAACTGCTTGACGGTGTTGGCCACGATGGCGCCCCGCCAGATGACGGGCTCCGTCTCTTCATCCAGGAAGAGGTTCACGGACATGACGCCCACGCCCTTCGCGGACTCTGTGGGAAGGATGCCGTAGGAATTGGCCTGGGCGCGGGAATGGATGCCGAAGCCCAGGGGAATGGAGGGTCCGGTCATATCCGCATCCAGGATGCCGGTCTTGAAGCCTTTGCGGTTCATCATGACGGCGGAGAGGGAGGTGATGAGGCTCTTGCCCACGCCGCCCTTGCCGCTGACCACGCCGATGACACGCTTTACATGGCTCATGGGATGAGCCTGCGCCCGCAGATCCTGCTGGGAGCAGGACCCGGAGCAGCCCTCGCAGGAGCCGCTGCAGCCCTCGCAGGAGCCGTCGCACCCGCCCTCGGCGGTCTCGCCGTTCCAGTCGCCCTGGCTGCCGTCGTCCTCTTCGACGATCTCGTAACCCATTTCTTCCTTTTTATCCATCAGATCATGCCTTCCACGCAGGCTGCCACGTCGCCCACGGTTTTCAGATCGGCGATCTTGGAATCGTCGATGGTGATGCCGTATTCCTCTTCCAGGGCCATCATCATCTCCACCACATCCAGGGAATCGGCCCCCAGATCGGCCACGATGTCCGTATCCTCGCTGATGGCGTCGGTGTCGATGCCGAACTGCTCGGCGATGATCTCTTTCAGCTTGTCGATAACCATAATTCAGCCCTCCTGTTCAGCGCTTATTCCTGCTCGGGGCGGCCGCCCTTGCGCTCCGTGCGGCGGGGACGCCCGTAGGCGACCACGACGCGGCGGTTGGGCTCGCTGCCGGTGGAATAGGTGCTGACTTCTTCATAATCCTGCAGCGCAGTATGGATGACGTGGCGCTCATAGGAATTCATGGGCTCCAGCGTCATGTTTTTGCGGTATTTCACGACCTTGGCCGCGACCTTGTAGGCCAGGCTCTTGAGGGATTCCTCCCGCTTGGCCCGGTATTCCTCCGCATCCACGCTGATGTGGATGCGCTTGCCCTGGCCCCGGTTGATGACATAGCCGGTCAGGTGCTGGATGGCGTCCAGCGTTTCCCCCCGGCGGCCGATGAGCATGCCCAGCTTTTCCCCGGTCAGGTTCACGCTGAGGCACTCCTCGCCCTTCTCATCCACGCCGGATTCCACCACGGGCACGGCGTCCGAGCCGAGGCGCTCCAGCAGCCCCTTCAGGAAAATCTCCGCCTTTTCCGCGTTGGATTCCAGGTATTCATAGGACACGCGCACCCGGGCAGGCACGGCGCCAAAGCCGAGAAAGCCGGATTTCGACCGTTCGAGGATCTCCACGGAGACCTCGTCCCGGCCCTTGCCCAATTCCCGCAGGGCGGCGGCGATGGCCTCCTCCTCGTTCTTTCCCGTAGTTTCAATCGCTTTCAGCATGTTTATTCTCCATTATCCTCGCTGATGTCTTTGATCTCGCCCTCGGTGATGGAATTTTCCCCATAGGGGATCTCCGCCGGTTCTTCCGGCGCGGGATCTGCCGCGGCTCCGCCCGGCCCGAAACGGTCCGGCACATAGGCGCGGCCCCGGGCATAGGGGCGGTCTCCCACGCGGGAGGGTTCGTCCTCCCCGCCCTCCTTCTTGGGCCGATTGGCGTTTTCCCATTTGTTGGCTTCTTCCAGGGTCTTCTGCTTCTCGCCCTTCTGCACCTTGCGCTTGGAGGTGTTGGGGTTCGCCATGGTGGCGCCTTCTTCCCGCAGGCGCTTGGTCTCCTCCCGCTTGCGCTCGATCTCGTCGGCCTTGGCCTTGAGGCGGGCGTTGCGGTCCGCGTCTTCCGCGTCCAGCTGCTTGTTGAAGACCTTGGTCAGGACATAGTCCTGAATGATCTGGAAGACGGAGGTGGCGATCCAGTAAACGCCCAGTGCGCCGGGCATGACGAAGCCGATCCACAGGGACATGAGGGGCATCATCAGCAGCATGGTGCGGCTGGTGCTGGCGGTCTGGGCATCCTGCGCGCTGCCGGCCGTGCTGATCTTGCTCTGGGCAAAGCTCAGCAGGGCCGCGACCACCGGGATCAGGAACAGGCCCCACTGGGACCAGAGGCTCCCGTTTTCCGCGCTGAACTGCCAGAAGCGGAAGTTGGGCTGCTGGCTCAGGTCCAGGCCCAGGAAGCCGTAGTCCAGCTGCCGCAGCTTTTCGCTGATGCCTGCGAACTTTTCAAAGTTTTGGGTGATGAACTGGGATTCATAGATCTGCGCATAGGCCGCGGCACGGGCGCCCCCCGCAGCCTCAAAGCCCAGGGAGGTAAGCAGCGGCTGGATGGTCCCTTCATAGATATCCTTCGGGACCCCCATCATGATGGTGATGGGAAAACGGATGGCGCGGTAGAGGGCCAGCAGGATGGGGAAGGGCAGGAGGCTCCAGAGGCAGCCGCCCATGGGGTTGATGCCTTCTTCCTTATAGAGCTTGGCGACCTCCTCCTGGTATTTCTGCTTGTTGCCCTCATAGCGGGCTTCCAATTCCTTGAGATAAGGGGTAAAGCGCGTCTGGCGCATCATGCTCTTTTTGCTCTTGGCGGAGAAATACAGCAGCACCACCTTCACCACCAGGGCAAAGAGGAAAACGGCGACGCCGTAGTTCTTCGTGAACTCATAGAGCCACATGAGCAGCCAGCCAAAGGGTTTTGCGATGAAATCCAATGCCTGCGCTCCTTTCGTTGGTATCCGAAAATAGACAAAGGGTGCCCCTTCAGGGCACAGGATCATAGCCACCCTTATGGAAGGGGTGGCAGCGAAGGAGCCGCCTGAACGCCAGCCAGGAGCCCTTGGCCGCGCCGTACTTCTCGATGGCCTGCACGGCATATTCCGAACAGGTGGGGATGAAGCGGCAGCAGGGGGGGCGGGCCGGTGACAGGTACTTTCGATAGAAGCGGATGAGCTTCAGAAGAAATGCGCTCATGGCGTTTTGAGGCCGAGCCTCGCGGCGGCCCGAAGAAGATCGGCTTCCAGTTCGCGGTAAGACGCTTCGGCCGCCCTGGTCCTGGCGACAGCCACGATATCCCATCCCCGGCGGAAGCTCCCCTCATGGAGGCGGTAGGCTTCCCGCAGGCGGCGGCGGACCAGATTGCGCCGGACCGCTTTGCCTACCTTGGTCCCCACGGTGAGGCCCAGGCGGTTTTCACCCGCGCCGTTTCGCCGCACATAGAGGACCACGGTCGGCGTCGCCGCGCTCTTGCCCTTGGAATACATCCTGCGGAAGGAGCGGCTGCCCTTCAGGGATACCGTGTACTTCATGTTCGCCTCGGTTCAGCGGTGATCAGAGGGTGAGCTCTTTGCGGCCCTTTGCGCGGCGGCGGGCCAGCACCTTGCGCCCGTTGCGGGTGGACATTCTCTTGCGGAAGCCGTGCACCTTGCTGCGCTGACGCTTCTTCGGCTGATAGGTTCTGACAGTGGACATCGTGACACCTCCTATAATTATTCCGCGGACACAGCCGGTGCCCGCTATACTCGACGGCGGCGCGGTGATCGCAGCCGCCGCAGTAATCACGTCCTTATTCGCCGGGATACGCGGCGAATAACTCCGCACTTCCATGTGCAGCCTTGGTATTCTATCCAATCTTCCGCCCCCTGTCAATCCCTTTTTCCAAGGAAAAGGCGGCTTTGTGCCGGAAGGGGGCTTTCCGGGGCGGCGCTCCCGCTGAAAAAGCTTGCAAATTCTGCCGGGAAACCATATAATATAAGCTCAAGCAAAATCCGTTCCGGGAAAGGAGGGACCGCCGTGGCCAGCCTGGAGACCGCCCTTTCCGCCCTGCTGGCGGAGAAGAAATACGCCACCGCCAGGGACATTCTCATCACCATGAACGGCGCCGACATCGAATCGGTATTCGAGGAGCTGCCGGAGGAATCGCTGCCGCTGCTGTTCCGCCTGCTGCCCAAGGAGCTGGCCGCGGAGGTCTTCGTGGAGATGGACCCGGAGGAGCAGGAGCTGCTCATCAAGGGCTTCAGCGACTCTGAGCTGAAGGAGGTCGTGGACGAGCTCTACGCCGACGACGCCGCCGACCTGGTGGAGGAAATGCCCGCCAACGTGGTCAAGCGCATCCTGAAAACCGCCGACCCGGATTTGCGGAAAACCATCAACGAGCTGTTGAAATACCCGGAGGACAGCGCGGGCAGCATCATGACCACGGAGATGGTGACCCTGCGTCCTGCCATGACCGTGGCGGAGGCCATCAAACGCATCCGCCGCACCGGCTTCGACAAGGAGACGGTGTATAACTGCTACATTACCGACGATCAGCGCCGTCTGCTGGGCACCATCACCATCCGCACCCTGATCCTGGCGGAGGATGACGACCTGATCGCCGACCTGATGGAGGAAAACGTGATCTCCGTGGGCACCCTGGCCGACCAGGAGACCGCCGCGGAGATGCTGGCCCGCTATGACTTCACCGCCCTGCCCGTGGTGGACCAGGAAAACCGCCTGGTGGGCATCGTCACCGTCGACGACGCTATCGACGTTCTGACGGAGGAGGCCACGGAGGATATCGAACGAATGGCCGCCATCCTGCCCTCGGACAAGCCCTATCTCCGCACCGGTGTCCTCTCCATCTGGTCCAACCGCATCCCCTGGCTGCTGCTGCTCATGGTCTCCGCCACCTTCACCAGCATGATCCTCTCCTCCTTTGAAAACGCCCTGGCCGCCCAGAGCGCTCTGCTCCTGTTCATCCCCATGCTCATGGACACCGGGGGCAACTCCGGCTCCCAGGCCTCCGTCACCATCATCCGCGCCCTGAGCCTGGGGGACGTGGAGCCCCGGGACATCGGGGAGGTCGTCTGGAAGGAAGTGCGGGTGGCCCTCCTCTGCGGCGTCAGCCTGGGCCTGGTGTGCTTCGGCAAGGTCATGCTCATCGACCGGCTGCTGATGCACAATCCGGAGGTCACCGTGCCCGTGGCCCTGGTGGTGTGCCTCACCATGGCGGCCACCATCCTCTGCGCCAAGCTGGTGGGCTGCACTCTGCCCATCCTGGCAAAGCTGGCGAAGCTGGACCCGGCGGTCTGCGCCAGCCCCTTCATCACCACCATCGTGGACGCCCTGAGCCTGCTCATTTACTTTGCCGTAGCCTCGAGCCTGCTGCGGCTGGTATAGCGGCGTCTTTCCCGATGCAAGGGGGATGCAGCGACCTTGCGTCGCCGCACCCCCCAGACAGCAGACAAATCTATCAGCAGAGGTTCGACAAGCATGGGGAATCTGTGAAGGGGGCGGAGAGGCCCCCTTCACGTTATATCCCTGCAAAATCAGAATCCATTTCTGATTTTGCCCCAAGCTGTCGACTCTTTGTCGACAGCTTGGGGGATGCAGCGACCTTTCGTCGCCGCATCCCCCTTGGTTATTCATCGGATAAGATAAAGCTCGTCGCTCTCCGTTGGCTTCACAATGCTGTCCCTGTCGCCGTAGACCAGGAGCTTTTCGCCGCCGACGACCCTCTGCGTCACCTTATAGCGGGGTTTCGTGCCCGGATACCAGGGGATGAAGCACAGGGGCTTACCTGCCCGGAGGACCTTCACTTCCCCCCGCCAGACGCCGGGCGGCACGGCGACGACGCCGGGCTTCGAGAAGCGCACGGGCTCCATGCGGTCCGGGTCCTCCCCCAGCATGACCTCGATCTCCGCGTCGAAGCTGGTCCAGGGGTCCACCGCGTCAGCCCCGGAAAACCAGAGGTATTCGGAGGCCCGGCCGCCCGACAGGATTTCATCCCCCAGGACGCAGGGCTGATCGATGATGTTGATGCTGAACTGCCGGTCCAGTCCCGGCAGGTCTGCCGAGCCGCGGCAGGCGATGCGGGGGCTGCGCACCTTATCCCCCAGCCCGTGGGCATCCGGCTTCAGCTCCAGGATGCAGTCGGCGTATTTCGTCGTTTTGGCTGCGTTCTCCAGAAACGGCTTCAGATATGCCCGGACGTGTTCCTCCGTCTGGGTGAAGCAGGCCCCGCACCAGGTGCAGAGCTTGTCCGGGTCCTTGACGCAGGGGCGCACCCAGTTGTCCTTTTCATAGCGGATCTGCCCGGGATGCTCCTCGTCGGGATAGACCCGGCCCGTGGATTTGCCGGCATACCACATGATGGTGTTGATGCCCCGGTGGATCGTCTTGTAGTAAAGGGGGCAGTGCCAGGTGCCCGCGGGCACCTTGACCACGCTGGGCTTTGTGATGCGATAGGCTTCCATCTCAGTGGGAGAGTCTCCCAGGAGCATGACGACCTCGAAGGGAGAATGGAAGACGTCCGTCAGGTCCGGCCCCGTGAGGATGAAGAAGTTGTCCGCCCCGTCGTGGATATGGGGGATATCCATGTAGCCCTCTTTTGTGGCTACCAGGAACCCGGCGTTGAAGTCGTCGCCGGGGATGTCGCCCCCGAAGTAGTCCATGCGGGGGCTGGTGTAGCCTTCCCAGTTCTTTTTCGCGTCCGTGGCGATGAAGGGGTGGAACAGCGCGTCGAGTTTTGCCATCGTTTTACCTCCTGTTCTGATGATCGTCGAACTTTCGCAGCAAGGGCAGGGAAAAGCGCGCGCAGAAGCCGGTGAAAAGCCCCGTCAGGACCCCGCTCAACAGGAGGATGGGGGCATACCACCAGACCTGGGCCGTGCCCAGCACGACGCGGGCGACGGCCAGCTGCCCGAAATTATGGGCGCAGGCGGCCGCGGCGGAGAGGAACCAGACCTGCCGTTCCTTCACGGCCCCCCGCAGGGCGGCGGCAGCGGCGAAGCAGCAGAGGCTCCCCGCGCAGGAATAGAGGAAGCGCAGCATGCTCCCGGCAAACACCGCGCCCAGCACCGTCTTTACAAAAAGCACGGCTCCGGCGCTTTTCCGGTCGTAGGCAAAGAGGGCCACCAGCACCACGATGTTGCTCAGCCCCGGCTTCACCCCCGGAACGGGGATCAGGGCGGGCAGCCGCAGCTCGATCACAAACAGGATCAGGCTCAGGGCGCTGAGGAGCCCCAGCACGGTCAGCTTCCGCGTCTTCATCGCAGCACCGCATCCCTTTCATCCCCGACGCCCGTCACCGTCACGGTCACCCGGTTGGGCAGGCAGATCAGGGGCTTGGCGGGGCTGGAGGACCAGCCCATGTGCTCGCAGAGCTTATCCGGGCAGTCGGAATGCTTGACCCGCACCTTTCCCGGCGCGGCCAGCACCGTCACATGCTCCCCCACGCTTATTTCCCGTTCCTCCGTCAGGGCGCTCAGGTCCACCGTCTCCACCAGGACTCCGTCCAGCCATATCTCCGCCCGCAGCGCTCCCCGGGGCCGCAGCAGAAGAAAGCCCAGGGCGGCGAGGCAGACGAGGACCAGGATCAGCACCATCCAGCGCGTCTTCATTTCAGGTGATGACGAAACCGCCGTTGAGGCCGATGACCTGCCCGGTCATGAACTTAGCCCTGTCGGAGGCCAGATAGCACACCAGCTCCGCCACGTCCTCCGGCTCCCCCAGTCTTTCCAGGGGCGTTTCCAGCCGCAGGTTCTCCAGGTCTTCCTCGCTGAAATCCTTCAGCATGGGCGTGCGCACCACGCCGGGGGCCACGCAGTTGACCCGGATGCCGGAGGGGGCCAGCTCCTTGGCAAGGGCCTTGGTGAGGCCGCAAAGCCCGGATTTGGAAGCGCTGTAGGCCGCTTCGCAGGAAGCCCCCACCTGCCCCCACATGGAGGAGACGATGACGATGCTTCCCCTCTTGCGGCGCACCATGCCCGGCACCGCCGCCCGGCAGCAGAGAAAGGCCCCGTCCAGATTGACGGCCATGAGCTCCCGCCAGTCGGCATAGCTGAGGTCGGTGATGAGCCCGTAGTGGGCGATGCCGGCGTTATTCACCAGCAGGTCCACCTCCCCGGCGGCGGCGAACATGGCCTCCACCTCCTCCGGTTTGGACACGTCGGCATAGGCGGGAAAACCCCCGATCTCCGCCGCCAGGGCTTCGGCCTTTTCTTTGGCGCGGAAATAGCCCACCCCCACGGTGTAGCCCGCCGAGGCCAGGCTGCGGCAGACGGCGGTGCCGATGCCCCCGGAGCCCCCGGTGACCAGCGCGATCTTTTTCATGGCGTTCCTCCGCTCGTTGCATTGATGGGAATATCATATCACCCCCGCGCGGCCTTGGCAAGGCGGCAGTTTTCCCTTGCGAAGGGCGATGAAGGCTGATAGTATATGGCATAGAGGTGAATCGACATGGACGACTGGCACGGCAAACACTATGCGTTTTTCCAGAACCGGGAGTGTGAATGCTTCCCCTGCCACCCCACGGCGCATCCGGAGGACTTCAACTGCCTGTTCTGCTACTGCCCCCTCTACCCCCTGGGGGAGAACTGCCGGGGCAACTGCCGTTATACGGACAGCGGGATCAAGGACTGCTCCCAGTGCGCCTTTCCTCACCAGCGGGAGAGCTACGGCGTCATCACCGAGCGCTTCCGGGAGGTGGCGGCCATCGCCGCGCGGAAGGAAAGCAAATGATCTCCCCTCCGCCGGAGATCGCCGCCATCCTGGCAAAGCTGCGCGCTGCGGGCTATGAAGCCCAGGCCGTGGGGGGCTGCGTGCGGGACAGTCTGCTGGGACGAACACCGGGGGACTGGGATATCTGCACCTCCGCCCTGCCGGAGGCTGTGGTCGCCTGCTTCGGGGAAGAAAAAACCATCCCCACGGGCATGAAGCACGGCACCGTCACCGTCCGCAGCGGGTCAGTGACCGCGGAGGTGACCACCTACCGCAGCGACGGGGCCTACACGGACCACCGGCGGCCCGACGCGGTGCGCTTTCTGGGAAGCCTGGAGGAGGACCTGAAACGCCGGGATTTCACCGTGAACGCCATGGCGCTGGACGCTTCGGGGCAGGTAGTGGACCTTTTCGGCGGGCGGCAGGACCTGGCGGCGGGGCTCATCCGCTGCGTGGGGACGCCGGAGGATCGCTTCCGGGAGGACGCCCTGCGCATCCTGCGGGCGCTGCGCTTCGCCGCCCGGCTGGGCTTTGCCATCGAGCCTGAGACGGGCAGGGCCATGGTCGCCTGCCGGGAGCTGCTGCATGCCCTCAGCCCGGAGCGGGTGCTGGCGGAGCTGCGGGGATTCCTCACTGCGCCGAAGCCGGGAGCGCCGGCTTCGGCATTTGCCCCCGTGCTGGCGGAAGCGCTGCCGGGGCTGACGGCGGAGGCCGTCACAGCCGCCGCCCCGGTCCTGGACGAAAGCCCGGCGGATTTTGCCCTGCGTGCGGCGCTGCTCTGCGCTTCCCTGGACGCGCCGGCGGCGGAAGCCCTGGCGGATTCCCTCCGCTTTGACGGCAAAACGAAAAAGCGCTTTCTCTCCTTTTCAGCGGCGCTGAAAACGCCCCCGCCCCGGAGCCGGGGGGAGCTGCTGCCCCTGCTGCGGCTGCTGGGCTGGGAGGACGCCGCCCTTTTGGCCGCGCTGCCGGGAAAGGAGGGTTTCGCCGCCCTTGTCGGAGCGGCAAAAGCCGCGCTGCTGCCCCTGCACGGGAGCGGGCTTGCCCTGGGGGGCGAAGAGCTGCTGGCCCTGGGGGCCGGGCCGGGGAGGCAGGTGGGCGAAATCCTGGAAGCCCTGCTGGAAGCGGTTTGGGAGGGCACGGCGGAGAATACCGCCGAAAGCCTCCGGCCCCTGGCGGAAAAGCTGCTGCGCTGCCGGATCGACTCCTGCGGGGCCGTCGTCTTTCGGGAATCTGCGGCGGGCACGGAGGCTCTGCTCATCTATCACCGGAAGGGCTGGGGCTTTCCCAAGGGGCATCTTCAGCCGGGGGAGACGGAGGAGGCCTGCGCCGTGCGGGAGACGCTGGAGGAGACCGGCATCCGCATCACGGCCGACAGCGGCTTCCGGCGGGAGACGGTTTCGCAGCGGCAGGGAGACCGGCGGAAGGTGATCTTCCTTCTGGGACGCTATGAGAGCGGCGAAGCCCGCCCCCAGCCGGGGGAAACACGGGCGGCGGCCTGGTTCCCGGCGGAGGAGGCGGCGGGGCTGGTCTATTACCCCGGCGACCGGGAGATCTATCTTGCGGCGCTGGCATACTACCGGAAGCATACGTAAAGCTCTCCCCGGCGCAGCCGCGCCGGGGAGAGCGGAAAACAGGCGTTCTTTATTTGCCGGCTGCCGTCACCAGCTCCAGGGTGTCGCGGGCGATGACCAGTTCTTCGTTGGTGGGGATCATGAGGACCTTCACCGGCGCGCCCTCGGGGCTCAGCTCGGCGACCTTGCTGCGGACATTGTTCCGCGCCGGGTCGATGGCGATGCCCATGAACTCCAGGCCCTCCACCATGCGCTGGCGCACGTCGCCGTCGTTCTCGCCTACGCCGGCGGTGAAGACCACGCAGTCCACTCCGCCCATGGCGGCGGCATAGGAGGCGATGAGCTTCCGGCCCTGGTAGGTGAAGACGCTGCGGGCCAGGGTGCTGCGTTCGTCGCCCTCATTCTGCGCTTTTTCCAGATCCCGGAAGTCGCTGGAAAGGCCGGAGAGGCCCAGCACGCCGGACTTCTTGTTCAGCACGTTGGTCATCGCATGGATATCCATGCCGGTCTTGTCCATGAGGTATTCCAGAATGGCCGGGTCGATGGAGCCGGAGCGGGTGCCCATGGGGATGCCCTCCAGCGGGGTGATGCCCATGCTGGTATCCAGGCACTTGCCGCCCTTCACCGCGGCGAAGGAGGAGCCGTTGCCCAGGTGGCAGGTGACCACCTTGAATTCGGGGTCGCCCTCGCGGCCGCAGAGCCGGGCCGCCTCGGCGGAGACATAGCGGTGGCTGGAGCCGTGGAAGCCGTAGCGCCGGACCATATAATCGGTGTAGTATTCATAGGGCAGGGCATACATGAAGGCCTTGGGGGGCATGGTCTGATGGAAGGCGGTGTCGAACACGGCCACCTGCGGCACGCCGGGCATGGCCTTCTCGCAGGCCTCGATGCCCTTGAGGTTGGCGGGATTGTGGAGGGGCCCCAGGGGGATGACCGCCCGGATGCCTTCCTTCACGGCCTCGTCCACGATGGTGGAGGCGGTGAACTTCTCGCCGCCGTGGAGGACGCGGTGGCCCACGGCCCCGATCTCGTTCATATCCTTCACAACGCCGACCTCCGGATCGGTGAGGGCGCGGAACACCAGGCGGATGGCGTCGCCGTGGTCTTCCATATCCTGCTGATATTCCTTCCTGCGCCCGTCGGCGTGCTTATGGGTCATGAAGGAATCGGGGATGCCGATGCGTTCGCAGGTGCCCTTGCAGAGGACGGTCTCATGCTCCATATCGAAAACCTGGTATTTCAGAGAGGAGCTGCCCGCGTTGATGACGAGGATCTTCATATCGTTATCTTCCTTTCTCCTGTTTCAGTAGAATCACGTTTTTTCATTGTAAACCCTTTTTTCGGATTTCACAACGCTTTTCGGGGAAAAAACATGAAAACCATCGGGATTATTGCGGAATACAACCCCTTTCACCGGGGCCACGAGGCCCAGCTGCGGCTCTTGCGGGAGCGTTTCGGGCCTCGCTGCGCCGTCGCCGTCGCCCTGGGGGGCTGCTTCACCCAGCGGGGGGAGGCGGCCCTGTTCACGAAATACGCCAGGGCGGAGGCGGCGGTCCGCTGCGGAGCGGACCTGGTGCTGGAGCTGCCCCTCCCCTGGGCCGCGTCCTCTGCGGAGGGCTTTGCCCGCGGAGGCGTGGGGGTGCTCAGCGCCCTGGGGTTCGTGGACGCCCTGGCATTTGGCAGCGAATGTGCCGACCCGGAAAGGCTGGAAAGGATCGCGGCCCTCACTTCGGACGTGCGCTATGACGCTTCGGTGCGGGAAGCCCTTGCTTCCGGCGCGGGCTACGCCGCCGCCCGGCAAACGGCCTTGGAAACGCTGGCGGGGGAATCCCTGCCGGAGCTGCGGGCGCGAAACGACATCCTCGCGGTGGAGTACCTGCGGGCCCTGAGAAGCCAGCGCAGCGTCATGATCCCCCTGCCCCTCCCGCGCTTCGGGGAATTCCCCCCGGCTTCGGCTCTGCGGCAGAAGGCGGACTTTCTCCCCGACCTGCCGGAGGAGGCGGCGGAGGTGTTCCGCCGGGAAATCGCTCTGGGCCGCCGGGCGGAGCCGGAAAGGCTGGACGCTGCCGTTCTCGCCAGACTGCGGAGCATGACGGACAGGGAGCTGGCGGCCCTCCCCGGGGCTGCGGAGGGCCTGGAGAACCGACTGAAAAGGGCTGCGACGGCGGCAGGGACCCTGGAGGAGCTGGTCGCACGGTGCACCACCAGGCGTTACCCCGCTTCCCGCATCCGCCGGATGGCCCTGGCAGCCCTCCTGGGCATCCCGGCGGGCATGGAAAAGGGCCTGCCCCCCTATCTCCGGGTGCTTGGGCTGAACAGGCGCGGCGCAAAACTGCTCCACGACGCTTCTCCCGCTCTGCCGGTGATCACCAAGCCCGCCGACGGCGGCGGGGAGGTTTTCCTGCTGGAGGCGAGGGCCTGCGGCATCTATGCCCTGGCTTTTCCCGAAGCAAAGCAGCGCCGGGGGAACATGGACTACACAGCCACGCCCTTTGTGATGAAGTGAACTATTTCCGTGTGATTCCGCCCCCGGGGCTGCATCCGCAGCTTCCGGGGGCGGCGCTGTATTCTATGCTGCGTCATTCCTCCAACACCGGGAAACCGGGATGGGTCCGCAGGGCAGCGAAGGCTTCCTCCGCCAGGGCGTCCCGGACCCAGCGGCGGACCTCCGCCGGGGACGGCGGCTCCGGGAGGCCGGCGAGCAGGGCGTCCGCGCTTTCCGTCGCAGAAGGCGCATAGTCGCGGGCAAGATCGGCCAGCTTCTCCAGAGCGGCCCGGGCTTTTGCTCTTTCTCCTGCCTCTGCGGCTCGGCGAGCGCGCCGCAGATGGAGGTTCAACGAGTACCAGATGAGCCTCTCCGGCTGCCCCGACGCCGCGATGAGGGCTTCCGTCAGGCGGCAGGCTTCTTCGCTGCCCTCGGTCTGCAGGAGGTTCAGCAGCTCCGCCGCAGCCTTGGCGATCTCCCGCCGCAGAGCCTTGAGCCGCCCTTTTCCCTGACGGAGCAGCAGCTCCAGTTTTTCCCCATAGGGCAGCTTCCCGGCCAGGGCCTCCGCTTCCTTTCTCTTTCCCTGCGCCAGCAGGGTGCAGGCCAGCATCACTCCGGCTTCTTCAAAGTCCGGGCAGTCCCGCAAAAGGGCTGCAAAGTGCTTTTCGGCAGCGCGGAGCAGCCGAAGCCGCTCCGCTGCATCCTCCGCGAGGGCCGCGGTCTGGTATTCGCCGTTTGCCTGCCGGAAGCGGAATTCCCGGTCCTCCGGCATCGCTGCCAGGGCTTCCTCCGCCGCGGCCAGGGCCTCCGCGTGCTTTCCCTCCGCAAAGGCCGCTTTCCACCGTTTTTCCCAAAGCTCCCGCCTTTGCGTCGGGTTCTCCAGCAGTTCTTCAGCGCTGACGCCCAGCAGCCGCGCCAGGGGCAGGATCACCGAAAGCTCCGGGCTGTTCCGCCCATTCTCCCACTTACTGACCGACTGGGGCGACACCCCTAGCCGCCGGGCCGCCTCCTCCTGAGAAAGCCCTTTTCCGGTGCGCAGGGCCTTGAGCCGCGCGCCGAACGCTGTCATGTCCATCGGATCGCTCCTCTCTGTTTTTGCCTCATTCTACAGAGAAGGAAGCAGCCGGTCAATCGTCAGATGTGCGCGGTCCCGCAACCAGACGGATAGAGCCCGGGGGGCGGTCCCCCCTCCCCCTGTCCTCTGCACTCATTCTTCCCCCAGGGCCTCCGCCCGGGCGTAGAGCGCCTGGAATTCCGGCTCGTCCCGGAGGGGGGCCAGGTCCGGGTGGTCCAGAGCCCGCAGAAGATAGGCGCGCTCCAAAGCTGAGTTGGCACGGTTTCCCCCGACGCGGCCCACATAGAAGGCCCGGCGGACGATAGCCCCCGGCAGCTTCGGTTTCTCCGCCAGCTTTGCCAGAAACCGAAGCGCCTGCTCCTTCTCCCCCCGCTGGATCGCAGCGCGGGAGGCAATCTGCAGCAAACTGCCGGGATCCCGATCGGGGTTCGCTGCGCCTTTCAGCAGCCCGATCAGCGCGATACCGAACTCGGCGGCGTCCAGAGCTTCCTCCGCCCAGCCCAGCTTCAGCGCAGCTTCCCCGCTCTGCGCCAAAATGTCCAGCAGCAGGCTCACCGCCCCGCTGCCGGCAGTGGTCAGGGCGCTCATTTCCAAATCCCATCGCCCCAGGTCATGGTAGATCGTCCCCATGTCCAGAGCGGCGCTCACAAACTCAGGCGGTGATTTCGCTGCCAGCTCCCGTGCCTTTTCCTCATTGCCCGCCAGAGCATACAGCTCCATGACCAAACAGCGAAAGCTATGGCCCAAGGCATAGTTTTTCTCCATGCGTTTGATTTTGGGCTCAGCGTAGCGCAGGGTTTCCTCCCGCACCTCGGCGGCATGATCGGGATGATAAAGGAAGGATTCGGGATGGCAGAGCTTGAAGCCAGCATAGACGTAGCTCCAGATGAAGCCGTCGATCCCCTCACATTCTCTGATCTTCCGTCCCATTTCCTGCCAGCCCTCCCAGGCCTTTTCCGGATCGATACCCTGAAAGTCAATGGTCGGATAATCATACTTCTCTTCCTCCATGCCGAAGAGCTCGTCCGTGGTGACGCCCAGGGTCCGGGCCAGCTGGGGCACCTGGGAGATGTCCGGCAAACTCTGTCCCGTCTCCCACTTGCTCACCGCCTGGCCGCTGACGCCGAGGCGCGCCGCCAGCTCCTCCTGGGTCCAGTCCCGTTCCATGCGCAGGCGGCGGATGACGCTGCCCATGCTCTCCTTTTCGTTCACGCTGATATTGTCGTTCATACCGACGACCTCCTTTCGGCTTCATTGTGGCAGATGGGGCGGTTGTGCGCAAGAGAGGCAACCGATAGTTGGATTCAACCGCCAGTTGGATGAGAAAGCGAAAACCCGCCCTCCGGGCGGCCCCTCATCCGGCGCTCCGCGCCGCCTTCCCCAGGGGAAGGCAAGCCGCTGCGGTGTCTGCGGGAGGTGAAGACAGAGAACCGTCCCCTGTCTTCCCAGCTTCAACGCGGCCTCGCAATGACAGGGATGGGCTACTCCTTTTTCTTCCTTTCGATGCTCTCGGAGGCGTCCACATCCAGGAAGCCCTCCCCCGCCACCTCGGCGGCGCGGGCCATGAAGACGAAGGCGCCGGGGTCGATGCGCTTCACCAGGGCTTTGACCTTATACCCCTGGGCGGGCTTCACCACGGTCATGAGCACCTGCCGCTCCGTGCCGGCGTACATGCCCCTTCCGGGAAGGCTGGTGACGCCCCGCCGCAGCTCCTCCATGATGCCACGGGCGATGGGCTCCGCCGGGCCGGAGGGGATGATATAATAGATGCTGGCCCGGTTCATGCCCGCGATCAGCTTATCCCCCACGAAGGAGCTGACCATGATGCCGATGGCCCCGTAGATGCCGATCTCCAGATTCCGCTCCACCAGCATGCTGATGAGCACCACCGCCCCGTCGCAGAAAAGGAACATGGTGCCCAAAGAGAGGCTGCGGTGCCGCGTCAGCAGCAGCCGGGCCAGCAGGTCCGTGCCCCCGGAATTGGTCTCCGCCTCCAGGAAGCAGATGGAGGCCAGGCCGTTCAGCGCTCCGCCGCAGAGAGCTGCCAGCAGCAGATCATGAGTGACCGTGGGCAGCACCAGGGCGCTCAGGTCCACTTCGACGGTATAAAGCACCGAGCCGATGAGCCCCAGGAGCATGAAGCTCCACCCCTTGACGATGACGGCCCAGACATACAAGGGGACGGACATCACCAGCACAAAGACGCCCGTGGGGATGTGGAGCCAGGGGTTCAGGGCGATGGCAAGCCCGGCGAAGCCTCCCGCCGCGATGCGGTTGGCCTGCAAAAACAGGTTGATCGCCATGGCATAGCAGAGGTTGCCCAAGAAGATGAAGGCCAGCTTCCGGAGGACAGTTTTCCATTCCAGACGAATTCCCTTTTCCATTCCGCGCCTCCTTCCAATTCCTTACAGTCTGCCCGATTCCCGCGGTATTCTAACATAAGCGCGTTGAAAAGTGAAGCGAAGAATGCTATAGTATATCGTATAGAAACTCATCGGCGGCCCCGCCGCCCGGAAAGGACGAGAACTATGCTGAAATACCCCCACATTTTTGAGCCCATCGAGCTGGCAGGCACCATTTTCCGCAACCGCATCTTCGCCGCCCCCACCGGATGGATGGACAAGTATCAGGACGGCACACTGCCCCCCGAGGCTGCCGCTTACTATGCCCGCAAGGCCAAGGGCGGCGCCGCCGCCGTGACCCTGGGGGAATGCCGCGTGGACACGAATTTCTGCAATGCGCCCAACCGGCTGACCAAGATGGACGATCCCTCCCACCGCAACGGCCTTGCGCGCTGCGCCGACGACATCCGCCGCTACGGGGCGGTGCCCAGCGTGGAATTGCAGCATGCGGGCATGTATGAAAACCGGGATCTCGGCCTCAAGGGAGAGGCCAGCCGGGGCCTTGCCTACGGCCCCGTGGAATGCGAGGAGAGCGGCCGGATCATCCTGGCCATGGACGAAGCCATGATCGAGCGCACCATCCGCAAATATGCCCAGGCCGCCGCCTTCGCCAAAAGCTGCGGCTACGGCATGGTGACGGTCCACGCGGGGCACGGCTGGCTCATGAGCCAGTTCCTCTCCCCCACCCTCAACACCCGAAAGGATCAGTGGGGCGGCCCCGACATCGAGAACCGGGCCAGGATCGTCGTCGCCGCGCTGGACGCCATCCGCAAGGCCGTGGGGCCGAAGTTCCCCATCGAGGTGCGCATCTCCGGCAGCGAGTGCTACACCGGGGGCTACGACATCGAGGAGGGCATCCGCATCGCCAAGCAGATCGACGGGCACTGCGACCTGATCCACGTCTCCGCCGGGAGCCACGAGGTGGCCGAGGTCTTCACAGTGACCCATCCCAGCATGTTCCTGGCCGACGGCTGCAACGCCGTGTACGCCGAGGCCATCAAGAAGCACGTGAGCACCCCCGTCGCCACCGTGGGCGCCCAGGGGGATCCCGAGATTATGGAGGAGCTGGTGGCCTCCGGTAAGGTGGACGTGGTGGAGATCGCCCGCGGCCTCATGGCGGACCCGGACCTCCCCAACAAGATCCGCGCCGGGGAGGAGAAGGAAGTGCGCAAATGCATGCGCTGCCTGGCCTGCTTCTCGGGGCTGCTGCACAACGGGCAGTTCCACTGCGCCATCAACCCGGAGATCGGCCGGGAGACGGAGTACGCCGTCCCTGTGCCGGTGAAGAAGGTGAAGACCGTGCTGGTGGCCGGCGGCGGCGTGGGCGGCATGCAGGCTGCCCTGACGGCCGCGGAGCGGGGCCACAAGGTCATCCTCTGCGAGAAGACCGGGGAGCTGGGCGGCACCCTTCGCTGCGAGCGCAAGGTGCCCTTCAAGGCCAAGCTGGACGAATACCTCAACCAGCAGGCCTCCCGTCTCGCCCAGGCCGGGGTGGACATCCGCCTGAACACGGAGGTCACGCCCGACCTGGCCGAAAGCCTGAAGCCCGACGTGATCATCGCCGCCACCGGTGCGCGGCCCGTGAAGCCGCCCATCCCCGGCATTGACGGCAAGAACGTCTTCTCCGCCGAATACATCTACACCCACGCCGAGGAATGCGGCGAGAAGGTCGCCATCCTGGGCGCGGGCCTGGTGGGCATCGAGCTGGGCATCTACCTTGCCATGCAGGGCAAGAAGGTGGAGCTGATCGAGATGCTGGACCACGTGAGCGACGGCGGCAACAACCTGCACATGAAGGCGCTGGACGTGGAGATCAAAAAATACAAGATCGGCGTGAACCTCTCCACCCGGGCGGAGGAGATCACTCCCGAGGGCGTCATCGGGAACGGGAAGCTCTTCAAGGCCGACACCGTCGTCTACGCCGTGGGCCAGAAGCCCCAGCGCCAGGCTGCTGCCGACCTCTATGCCTGCGCGCCGGAATTCTATCTCCTGGGGGACTGCACCGCCCCCGCCAACATCATGAGCGCCACCAGCGCGGCGGACGCCATCGCCAGAGCGATCTGATACTAATACCTGATAGAAATCTAGGATCGAGCAGCGAGCAGAAATCGTGTCAGACGAGGCGGAGGACGAAGGCGGGCTGCCGCCCGTCAAGGCCGACAACGAAGTTTGGCGCGATTTATGCCGCTG